>VYDF01000029.1 GCA_009843565.1 Acidimicrobiia bacterium
GGGTAGGGGGTGACCAGCACGTGTTGGGCGAAGATCTCGGTGGGGCGGGCCGGTAGCCGCCCGCCGATCCACGGGCCGTTGCGGCCCATGCCCCGCATCTTGTTCATGAGCCGCACCAGATAGGGGGCCCACTCGGCCCCGTTCTCCACCGACACCGCGGTGATATTGGGAAAGCGCCCGAAGAAGTTCTCGAACACCAGGGCCGACAGCGTCTCCATGATGGGACGGTCGCCGTAGCAGTTGGTCCACTGCCAGGCCGACATGGTGAAGTTCGACGGGTTGGGCTCATAGCCCCAATAGGGAGACACCATCTCGTTGTACCCCGACTCGGTGAGGTGGAAGGCCACCGAGCCCCCGGCCTCGTTCAAACGGGCCCAGAACGGATCGAAGTACGGGTCGGACGGCGAGCGGCCGTACTGAGGCCCGGGGCGCAGGGCGATGACTTTGGCCCCCTCGCCCAGCACCCACTCCAGTTCGGCCACCGCGGCGTCGAGGTCCCACAACGACATCATGGGCGGGGCGAAGATGCGGTTCTGGTAGGCGAAGCCCCAGTCGTCCTGGATCCACCGGTTGAAGGCGTGGAAGTTGGCGTAGCACTGCTCGGGGGTGGCCATGAAGTGCTCCACGGTGACCCCCACCGACGGGAACATCAGGCAGGCCTCCACGTTCTGGGCGTCCATCACGTCGAGGCGCAGATCGCGGTCCAGGTATTCGGGGCGCACCGGCTCGAAGATGGAGAACTCCTCGGCCTCACCGGTCTTCTTCATGCGGCGCAGCTTCTCTTTGAGCGAGCCGGGCTTGCCCACGTTGTCGTACAGGTCGTGGCCGGGCAGGAAAGTAAGCGGTTGCTCGCCGATCATGATCCACTCTTTGCCGTCATCGCGGATCTCCTGGTGCACGGCCTGATCGCGGAAGGCGGGGTCGATGTAGCGGGTGAAGGAGTCTCGGGGCTCGAAGCAGTGGTTGTCGGCGTCCACCAGCTGGTAGTCGAGCGCAGTCATGGCTACGAGAGTACCCGCGCTATTTCTGAGGGAACAGGTGGAGGTTCTGTTCAGCGGGCCTGGCGGCCAGCCCGCAGGGCGGCCCGCTGCAAGTGGGCGGCTTCGGCCAGAGCAGTCCGCAGTCGGCGGCGGGCATCGACGTCATCAGTGGTGGCCATGGTGTGCTCGGCCAGTACCAGCAGGCGGCGGTTCTCGGCCAGGGGGTCGCCGTCTTCGGGCTCGACTCCCAGGGCATCGGCCAGGATCTCGTTCTCTTGGCCGAGGGCGGGGAACAGGTGGGGCCAGGCCCCGCCGATGCGTTCCAGCGCTTGGGCCACGCGCTGGGCGTGGAACCGATCGACGTCGTCGCCCTGGGCGTTCTGGGTGGCCACCGGCTCGGCCGCCGCCTTCAGCAGCGCCCCCATCAGCTCATAGAACACAACTGGCTCCGATCATCGGGGCGACAGGCTCCAAGACCAATACGATCATCGAGGCACATCTTTCCAGGCCAGGCCTTTGTAGGGGTCGGGTTCTCGGGGCAGGCCCAGGGCCCGCTCACCCACGATGTTGCGCTGCACCTCGGTGGTGCCCCCGGCGATGGTCTCGGCCCGGCTGTGCAGGAAATTGAGCACCACGTAGTCGGCGATGTGGCCCTCGGCCCAGGCCATGGCGGGCGAGCCCAGCAGATCCACCCCCGTGGTCTGCACTCTTTGGTTGAGCTGGCTGTACATGAGCTTGCCCACCGACGCCTCCGGTCCCGGCGGTCGGCCCGCTCGCAGGGTGTCGCGCACCCGGGCATTGGTCCAGCGCACGATCTGCTCCTCGGACCACAGCCGCATGAGCTGCTGGCGCACCACCTTGTCGCCCCATCGGCCCGACTCCCGGGCCCGCTCGATGAGGCGCTCGGTGCCCGACCCGATACGGCTCTGGCCTCCCGACCCCGGTCCCGACACCGCCAGGCGCTCGCCGCTCAACGTGGCGTTGGCCAGCCGCCAGCCGTCGTCGACCTCCCCCAGCACGTCGCGATCGGGAACTCGGGCCCCGTCGATGAACGTCTCGGCGAACTCCTCCTCGCCGCTGATGGTGCGCAGCGGGCGCACGTCGATGCCGGGCTGGCGCATGTTCAGCAGGAAGTAGGTAATGCCCGCCCTCTTTTGGGCGTCGGGGTCGGTGCGGGCCAAGCAGATGGCGTAGTCGGCCACCATTGCCTGGGTGGACCACACCTTTTGGCCGGTGAGCACCCATTCATCGCCGTCGCGCACCGCCCGGGTGGCCAGCGAGGCCAGATCGGATCCAGCGTCGGGTTCGCTGAAGAACTGGCACCAGATCTGCTCGGCGGTGACGATGGGCGGGATCAGCCGGGCCTTCTGCTCGTCGGTTCCGAAGGTCAAGATGGTGGGACCGGCCAGAGTGAGGCCGAGCTGGTTGCGGCGCACCAGGTTGTAGGGGGCCAGCCGGGCCTCGATGGCCCGTGACACCCGGTTGCCCACTCCCAGGCCGCCGAATGGGCGGGGCCAGGTGGGAACCACCAGCCCGCTGCGGGCGAAAGCGGGGTACCAGGCGTCGTAGTCGGCCGGCGTGCGGACCTTGTGCAGGGCTGCCCTGCCTCCGCTGCGGGCCGCCTCCTGCCATTCGACCGGCACCGTTTGGGCCACCCACTGGTCGACGAACTGCTCCGCCTCGTTCACGGCGGTGTCCCGGTCGATGGGCAGCAGATCGAAGTCGCTCATGGTCTGTCTGGTGTTGCGGCCGCCTGGTGCACCAGCACTCGGCGCAGCACCTTGCCCACCTCGCTTCGGGGCAACGCATCGAGGGCCTCGAAGGCCACAGGCACCTTGTAGGGGGCCAAGTGCTGGCGGCACAGCTGCTCCAGATCGTCGGCGCTCGGCGCCTCGCCGCCATCCGCGGGGACCACAAAGGCGTGGGGCACCTCGCCGAGGCGGGTATCGGGCACCCCCACCACCGCGACGTCGGACACTGCGTCCGACAACAGCAGCACCTCTTCGACCTCGGCGGGGAACACCTTGAGCCCGCCTCGGTTGATCATGTCCGACTCCCGGCCCTCGATCCACAAGAAGCCGTCTTCGTCAAGGCGGGCGATGTCGCCGGTGCGGAAGAAGCCGTCGCCGTCGAGCCGGTCACCTAGCCGTCCCTCCGGGTCCAATGAAGCGGTGTAGGCAGTGCGAACCCACAGCACGTCTTTGTCTCCGAACCGAAGCTCCACCCCTTCATAAGGACGCCCCACCGCTCCCAATTTGTCGGTGTGCTCCCGGAAGTCCCGGGCGGTCCAGCCCACGATCTCACCGCCCACCTCGGTCTGCCCGTATCCGTTGAGCACCATCACCCCGAACCGGTCGTAGAAGCGACGGGCCTGCAACGGCGAGAGCGGCGCAGTGATAGAGCGGACGATCTTCAGCGGATCAAGGCTCTCGATGCCGGGTTCGTCGTTGAGCATGGTTATTGCGGCCGGGGGGATCACGGTGGAGGCGATCTGGTACTCGCGAACCACGCGGGCATACTCCAAGGCGTCGAACTTGGGCATCAGGAGCGCGGGGCTGCCAGTGCGCACCGCGAAGATCACGTTGTAGATCCCGGCCCACAGCGAGGTGGACACCGGGATGACGTGGGGCATGGTCGGGCGCTCGGTGAGCTCCCGGCCTTTGCGCACCGTGGAGATGATGGTGTCCATGAGCCGGATCACCGCGCTGGACTGGAGCTCGATGGGCTTGGGCCGGCCGGTGGTGCCCGAGGTGAACGACACGATGGCGATGCCGGGATCGTGGGTGGCTGGCTCGATCTCCTGTCGATCGGCCACCGACCAGCCCAGTTGGCCGTCGGCCGCGATGCGGGTGATGGGGGCCTGCACCCGGCTGAGCTGCTCAGGGGAGCCGATCACCGCGGCGGGACTCACGTCGTCGAGGATGTACTCGATCTCGGTGTCGGACAGGCGGGGGTTCACCGGCACGTACACGCAGTCGGCCGCCCACGTCCCGAAGAAGGCGGCCACCACGTCAGCGCTGGGAGGCAATAGGCAGGCGACTGGGTTGCCGGGAGGCACCCCGGCGTCAGCGAGGGTGGCGACCACCCGCTTGGCCCCGTCCACCAGGTCGAAATAGGAGGTGACCTCATCGCAATCGGGCCGGGCGACGATCACTCCCGGGGTATCCGGTCCGGCGGGAAGCTCGGGCTCCAGCAGGAGCGAGGCGAAACTCATTGCGCTTCGACGATAACCCACCGGTGAGCGGGCTTTGCCAGAGCCGGTAGCCTCTCAGGTCATGCGTATGGACCACCTCATCCACGTCAATCTCTGTGTGAGCGACTTGGACCGCTCCTTGGAGTTCTACCGAGACCTGCTCGGTGGCGTGGTGGTGGATGAGTCGGCCAAAGACCGCAGCGAGTTCATGGAGAGCCAGGGGGAGACCGGCGACACCGGCCACCGGGCCGCGTTCTTGGCTTTTGGCGACAACCTCCGGGGGCCCTACATCGACCTGCTGGAGTGGAACACCCCCGATCCGGGCCGGCCCCTCACCTGGAAGAGCATCGGCATCCCCCGCATAGCGGTGGGAGTAGACGATGTGGACGCGCTTCACGAGCGCCTGTTGGCCGCTGGAGTCGACATCCTCGGGCCGCCGGGATCGCTGAAGGTGGGCCGGTCGTCGATTCGAGCGTTCGCGGTGCGCGATCCCGACGGCATCCTCATCGAATTCGTCACCCGCCAGTGACCGCGCTCACCCCGGAGCAGGGGGCGAACCTGGCCGACTGGTTCGGACGCAGCGTGGTCGGGGTGGAGGCTCGGACTGGCGGCCTCTCCTGGGACGTCTTCACGGTTGCTTTCGACGATGGCGAGCGGGCGGTGGTCAAGCGGGCGCCTCCCTACGGCACCATCGACCCCTACGACGTGCACAAGGAGGTGGCGGTGCACTTGGCCGCGGCCACCGCCGGCATCCCGGTGCCCGACCTGCTGGGGGCGTGCGACGATCCTGACCTGATCGGGCAGCCGTTTTTTGCCATGGCCCACGTGGATGCCGATTTCCCCCACCTCGCCCACCTCGAAGACTGGCCTGTCTGGCAGACCGAGGCTGGTCGCCGCCGGGCAGCCGAGCAGATAGTCGATGTGATGGGCAAGCTCCACCGGCTCGACTGGGCGTCGGCCGGGCTGCCCGAGCTTGTTACCGGTCCGCCCGGAGCCTCAGGGGCCGAGTTGATGGCCGGACTGGTCAACCGGTGGATAGGCAACGTGGAGCGCGACGTGTACTCCCGGTGGGCGCCGGTGCCCATCCTGCGAGACGCGGCCCGGTTCCTGCTCGACCACGCTCCCGAGATGCCCGACGCCCCTCCGGTGCTCAGCCACGGCGACTTTCGCATCGGCAACCTGGCTTTCCGGGGCGACGAGTTGGTGGCGGTGCTCGACTGGGAGCGGGCGGCGGTGGGGCCGCCGCTCCTGGACTTGGGCTTCTTCTGTCACCCGCTGTCCCGCCGCCGACAACCCGAGCTGATGGGCATGCTGGAGACCTGGGACGAACTGGCTGCCTTGTATGCGGCGGCCACCGGCGCCGAGCCCGACCCCAAGTGGGTCCACTACTGCATCATCTACTGGATTTTCGTGGAATCGGCGGTGGTGCCCCGAGGACTGGCGCTGACCGTGGAGGGCAAGATGCGCTCGTGGCCCGCGTTCACGCAGATCCCCCTCAACACCGAGAACCTGGCCCACCATCTCGACGCCTGGGAGGCGGGCGACACCACCTGGATTGAGCAGGCGCTGTAACTGCCTAAGGCCGATGGCCCGGCTGGACTACTGCTGTTGGCGCTTGGCTTCCATCTCGGCCTCGTGGCGCTCACGGGCCTCCTGGCCGGCCACTGCGGCTCGGCCCAGAAATTCCTCCCGGTTGGCCGCGGTCCAGGCGTGCGAGCTGGTGCGCCGCCGGATCGACCCCTGGTAGCGGGGAGCCACCTCTTCGATCAGCAATTCGTAGGAGCGCCGGGTGGCGGCCGGGCTGGCCCAGTCGTTGCCGAACACCAGCAGGGCGCCGAACCCGCCGGACTGCTCCCACAACCGGTCAACCAGGGCGGCGGCGTCATCGGGGGTGCCGATCACCGCAAAGCCGCCGTCCACCATGGCCCGGACGAACTCATCCCGGTCGTCGGTGTCGGGGGCGCCGGGGAGGGCCACCACCTCCCGGAAATAGCGCACCCACGGCTCGATGCCGTGCTCCACGTCTTGGAACGCCTGCTCGGTGGTCTCAGCGATGTGGACCGGGGCCACGATGCGCCACTTGGACCGGTCGGCGGTGTGGCCGTGTTCGGCGGCCTTCATGTTCCAGATGTCCCAGTGGGTGCCCAGAGCCTGGAAACCGGCGTCGGTGGTGGCGCTCATCGACAGCACCGCGCCCCCGAATCGTCCCGCGCTGCGGGGGCCGTTGGGCGAGACCGTGGTGGCCATGCAGATATCGAACAGCGGGTCGGAATAGGGGGACAGCTGAAGGCGCGCCTCGCGGAGCTTGAACCAGTCGGTTTCCATGGTCAGCGGCTCGTCGGAGCGCAGCAGATGGCAGATGGCCTCCAGAGCCTGCTCCATGCGGGGCCGGGTCTCGGTGGGATCGATGCCCATCATGTAGGCGTCGGAAGGCAGCGCTCCGGGACCCACGCCGAACATGACCCGACCCTTGGTGAGGTGGTCGAGCAGAACCATGCGCTCGGCCACTTGAAACGGTGTGTGGTACGGCACCGACACCACGCCGGTTCCCAGCTTGATTCGGCTGGTGCGCTGGGAGGCGGCGGCGATCATCAGATCAGGAGAGGTGATGATCTCCCAACCGCCGGAATGGTGCTCGCCAAACCAGTACTCGTCGAATCCGAGATGGTCGAGCCACTCGCACAGGTCGAGGTCTCGCTGGAGCTGAACCGTCGGGTTCTTCCAATGGGCGTGAAATGGCGCCTGGAAAATGCCAAACCGCAGACCTCCGTGCATGGGGCGAGAGGATAACGTGCCCACCGATGGCGAAACCCATGGAGGCCACCGTTCAGGCGGACTATGACGCCGCGCTGGCCGCTGACCTGCAGGTCAATACCCAATTGTCCACCTGGCAGATGCTGTGGCGGACCGCCCAGCGAGTGCCCGACAACGCCGCCATCATCACCGGTGACACCCACATCAGCTATCGGGAGCTGGCTGCGCAGACTCTGCGGGCCGCCGCCGCGCTGGCCGAGTTGGGGGTATCCAATGGCAGCCGGGTGGCGTTTGTGTTCCATCCCAGCCCCGACTGGGCGGTGCTGCACTACGCGCTGGGCCGTTTGGGAGCCGTCGGGGTGCCCATCAACACCTCGTACATGGCTGCTGAACTGGAGCACCTGTTCGCCCTGGCCCAGCCCGAACTGCTGATAATCGTTGACCGATTCCGGGACGTGGACATGACGGGTCGGCTGTCGCCGGTGGCGGCCCGGTTCGGCAGTATCGCCCAGACTGTGGTGTTGCCGGTGGACGACGACGGGTGGGTGGATTCGTCTCCGGATCGCGATCGGGTGTTCGGCCCTGATGGCGGAGCCGCCCTGGGGCCGGCCAGCCGGGTGGGGGGCGGCGACCCGGCCTACATCATCTTCACGTCGGGCTCCACCGCTGCTCCCAAGCCGGCGCTCATCGCCCATCGGGGCATGGTGGGGGCGGCCACTGGCTTGCAGCACGCCCTCGGCCTGGTGCCTGAAGACCGATTTGTGGCCTCCAATCCGGTGTTCCACACCGGCGGCATCGTGTGGAACCTGACCATGCCCCATCTGGTGGGGATGACCTCGTGTCTGGTGGGGGTGTACGAGACGGGCAAGGTGCTTCGAGAGATGGAGCGGTCGAAGATCACGGTGATGGGGGCGTTCGACACCAAGTTGACCATGATGCGCAACGCCCCCGAGTACCACACGGTGGACCGCAGCTCGGTGCGCAAGTGCAACGTGGGGGCCACGGGCAGCTTCCTGCGCAGCGTGCTGCCTGAATGGAACTGGGAGACGGTGGCCCAGGTGTACGGATCCACTGAGTCGGGCGGGCTGGGATCCATCACCCCCCGGTATGAAGCCGACCCCAAGGTGCGCTACGACGCCAACGGTCGGCCCATGCCGGGCATGGAGTTTGTGATCAAAGACCCTGACACCGGCCATCGGTGCGGTCCCGACGAGCCGGGGGAGATCTGCTTTCGGGGGTGGGGCACGTTCATTGAGTACGTGGGTATGCCCGAAACCACTGCTGAAGCATTCGACGACGAGGGGTATTTCCACTCCGGTGACTACGGCTTTCTGGACGAGGCCGGGAACCTGTATTTCCGAGGCCGCTACAAGCTGATGATCAAAACCGGCGGGGAGAACGTGTCGGAGCGGGAGGTGGAGATTTTCTGCGAGGACAACCTCGAGGCGGTGAAGTTCGCCATCGTGGTGGGGGTGCCCGACCCGCTGTGGGGAGAAGCGGTGGTGGCCTTCGTGGAGCTGCACGAAGGGGCCACCGAGACCTCCGACGGCCTAGTGGAGGCGTGCCGGGGCCGGATCGCCAACTTCAAGGTCCCCAAGCGGTTCTTCGTGGTCACCGACGAGGATTGGCCGCTGCTCGACTCGGGGCGGCCGGATCGCCATGAGTTGCGGGCTCGGGCTGCGGCCCTAATGGGGGCCGAGGGCGACACGCGTTTACGCTTTGGGGATGGCTGAAGAAGGGCTGAGCCGGGCTGAGTTGATCGAAACATCGGGCTTGGCTGCTGAGCAGGTGGATCTGGCCATCGATGCTGGATTGGTGATCCCCGACGATTCCGGTCGATTCAAAGAGGACGCGGTGACCATGCTGCAAGCCGGGGCTGCCCTCGTGGCTGTCGGAGTGAGCGTGCCTGATCTGGCCGCGCTGGCTGTTCGCCACGCCCGCAACGTGGAGGCGGTGGTGGACGAGGCGGTGGATCTGTTCTTGGATGCCATGGGCACCGAAGAGCTGACCAGCAATGACTTGGAGAATCTGACTCCGCTGGTTG
>VYDF01000117.1 GCA_009843565.1 Acidimicrobiia bacterium
GCCGGCACGACTCGGGCTGGGGATCGAGGAGATTGCCCTCGGGCCCCAGCCAGCCACAGGTGGCGGTGATGATCTCCTCCCGGATGGCGTCTAGGGGCGGATTGGTCACCTGGGCGAACAACTGCTGGAAGTAGTCGTACAAGAGCCGGGACCGGTTGGACAGAACGGCCACCGGGGTGTCGGTGCCCATCGACCCCAAGGCTTCCTTGCCGTCCCGGGCCATGGGCGCCAACAGGATCTTGAGCTCCTCGTGGGTGTAGCCGAACATTTGCTGGCGAACCAGCAGTGGGGTGTCGTCCGCCTCGGGCAGGGGGCGCTCAACCAAATCGTCCAAGTCCACCTGGTTGTCGGCCAGCCACAGGCCGTAGGGGTGGGCCGAGGCCAGTTTCGCCTTGATCTCGGTGTCCCGCACGATGCGGCCCTCAGAGGTGTCGATCAAGAACATGCGTCCCGGCTGCAAGCGGCCCTTCTCCACGATGGCTGCCGGGTCGACGTCCATCACCCCGACCTCAGAGGCCATGATCACCAGGTCGTCGTCGGTTACCCAATAGCGGGAAGGACGCAGGCCGTTGCGGTCGAGGACCGCACCGATCAGGGTGCCGTCGCTGAACACGATGTCGGCCGGACCGTCCCACGGCTCCATCAGGGAGGCGTAGTAGCGGTAGAAGGCCCGCAGTTCCGGCGACATCGACTCATGGTTCTCCCACGGCTCGGGGATCATCATGAGCACTGCCTGGGGCAGCGAGTAGCCGCCCATGTACAGCAGCTCCAGCACCTGGTCGAAGCTGGCGGTGTCGCTCACCCCCTCAGCGCACACTGGGAAGAGCCGCTCCAGGTCGCCGGGCAGATGGGGCGAGCTCAGCAGCGCCTCTCGGGTCCGCATCCAGTTGCGGTTGCCCTGCACGGTGTTGATCTCGCCATTGTGGGAGATGAAGCGGTAGGGGTGGGCCAGCGGCCACGACGGGAAGGTGTTGGTGGAGAACCGGGAGTGGATCATGGCCAAGGCGCTGGTCACCCTGGTGTCGCTCAGATCGGGGTAGAACTCGCCGAGCTGAGGCGTGGTGAGCATGCCCTTGTACACAATGGTTCGGTTGGACAGGCTGGCAAAGTAGCCGTAGGTGAGCTTGCGGGTCTTGGAGCCCAGTGCCCCGACATCGGCCTGGTCGTCGGTCTCGTAAATCACCTCGTTGCGGATCCGAGTGCGGACGATGTAGGCCCGCCGCAACAAGGCGTCTCCGTCCAGCCCGTCACCGGAATAGAACGGCTGCCAAAACGACGGCAGCGTGGCCAGCGCACCGGCCCCCAACTCGTCGGGACAGGTCGGTACCTCCCGCCATCCCAGTGGGGTCAGCCCTTCCTCCCCGGCGATGGCGTCCATGGCCTGTCGGGCATGGACGGCAGCCTCGGGAGCATCGGGCAAAAAGCCGATGCCGGTGGCGTAGTGTCCCGCGGGAGGCAGATCGAAGTCGCAAACCTGGCGGTAGAAGTCGTCCGGTACCTGGATCAACAAACCGGCTCCGTCGCCGGTGTTCACCTCTGCACCCAGGGCACCCCGGTGCTGGAGGTTGCACAGCGCCCCATAGCCAACCGACACGATTTCGTGGCGCGGCCGGCCTTTCAGGTCCACCAGAAACCCGACCCCGCAGCCATCGTGCTCGTTGCGGGGGTCGTAGAGGCCCTGGGGATGTGGCAGCTGCGGCCAGTTCCTCATTACGTCCTTTCCAATGTTTACCAGCGTGTTTGGGGTGCGCGCTTAGTGGTCCGCCGCAGAAATAGCTGTGTGGTATGCGACGGCAGCGGCGTTCCTCGCAAGGCGCACCGACGCAGCCATACCCTCTGCCGTACGGCAAGGAGGCGCAACGCCGCGAGGGGCGCCGAAGCCGAGCAGAACGTGCAGCTATTTTTGCGGTGGGCCGCTAAACAGCGTTGGCCAGCGGCAGGGGGGCAATTTTACCGCCGTAGCCCGGTCCCCTACCAAGTCTGTTCTGCTCGGAAGACTCCCAGGAGGCATGATTACGGGGTGGAATTGCCTGTTGATGGTGAGGCTGGAGTGGTTGAAGTAAGCGAAATCCGCGGCATCCAGGGTCTGCTCGGCTTCATCGACGCCTGTCCAACGCCGTTTCACGTGGTCGACCGGGCTGCCGCCGTCCTGCGGTCTTCCGGGTTCACCGAATTGAACGAAGCCGACGAATGGCCCGATGCCAGCGGCAGCCGCTTCGTGCGCCGGGGCGGCAGCCTGGTGGCGTGGCGGCACCAGAACTGCGAAGCGGGCTTCCGCATAATCGGCGCCCACACCGACAGCCCCAACCTGCGCGTCACCGCTCAGCCCGACACCGGGCAGGCCGGCTACCGCCAACTCGGGGTGGAGGTGTACGGGGGCGCGCTGATCAATAGCTGGTTGGACCGCGACCTGGGAGTGGCCGGTCGGCTGGCCACCCTGGCGGGCCAACGGCTGTTTCAAATCGATCAGCCGGTGCTCCGCGTGCCGCAGTTGGCCATTCACCTCGACCGGGACGTCAACAAAGAGGGCCTGCTGCTCAACCCCCAGACCCACATTGTCCCCGTTTGGGGGCTGGGCCTGCGCACTCCCGGCGAATTCGCCTCGGTGGTGGCCGAGGCGGCCGGTGTCGATGCCGACGAGGTGCTGGCCTGGGATGCCATGCTTCACGACCTCACCCCATCGACAGTCGCCGGCATAGACGGCGACTTCATCCATGCTCCCCGCATCGACAACCAGGTGTCGTGCTGGGCTGGGCTCCATGCCCTGATCGACGCCCCCGCCGACTCACCGCCCAGCGCAGTGCTGTGCCTGTTCGACCACGAGGAGGTGGGCAGCACCTCGGCCCAGGGGGCCGCGTCCACCCTGTTGCCCACCGTGCTGGAGCGGATTGCCGGCAGCCGGGGCGCGCTCCATCCCGCGCTGGCTCGGTCGCTGTGCGTATCAGCCGACGGAGCCCACGCCACCCACCCCAACTATCCCGAGCGCCACGAGCCCGACCATCACTTCGCCATGGGCGACGGGCCGGTGATCAAGCGCAACGCCAACCAGCGCTACGCCACCGACGCCGTGGGCGAAGCCGCATTCGCCGCCGTCTGCGAGAAGGCCGGGGTGGGCCACCAGCTCTACGTCCACCGCGGCGATATGCCCTGTGGCAGCACCATCGGGCCGTTTGCGGCGTCAGCCACCGGGGTGACCACCGTCGATGTCGGCGTGGCCCAACTCTCCATGCACTCGGCCCGTGAGATGTGCGGCGCCCAGGATCCCCTCGACTTCGCGGTGGCCCTCAGCGCATTCCTCAGCGTCGCAGATTGACTCGGGCCAAACGACGGGATCGCTCGTAAGCCGACACCACCACCAAGAAGATGGCGAAGAACTCCAAGCGGCCGATGAGCATGAGCGCCATCAGCACCCCTCGGGCTGGCCGGGTGAACACCAAATAATTGGAGGTGGGCCCAGCGTCGCCCAGAGCCGGTCCCATGTTGCTCAACGCGCTGATGGCCCCAGACGACGACGTGATCAGGTCTTCACCTAGCGCGGCCAGCACCAAGATGGCCAAGAGCGCCGACAACGCATAGAGGGCCACCAGGCCCGCCACCCGCTGGAGCACTGGCTCGGCTACCGCCGTTTGTCCCAGCTTCACTCGGGCTACCACTTGAGGGTGCTTCACCCGCAACAACCCCACCCGCATGTACTTCGCCATCACCTGGGCCCGCAGCACCTTGAGCCCGCCGGCGGTGCTACCCGTCATGCCCCCCATCACCATCAGCGGCAGTAGCAGGGCCTGCGCCCCCGGAGTCCATGCTGCGAAATCGCCCCCCGGATTGGCGTCGGAGGCATTGGAGAATCCACCGCTGGTGCTCAGGGTGACTGCGCCAAAGAACCCGTTGCGGAAGCTGTGGGACAAATCGGACAAGTCGTCGGCCCAATTCAGCAGCGACATAACCACCCCTGCCGCCGCGAGCGCTAGGAGATAGGTACGAAACTCCGACGACCGCGCATAGGCCCGGGGATTGCCCGACACGGCCCGCCAGTGCAAGGTGAAGCTAACCCCGCCTACCAGCATCCCGATGATCATCACGACCTCTACCGCCGCGCTGTCGAAGTGTCCGATGGAGTGGTCGTAGGGCGAGAAGCCGCCGGTGCCGGCGGTGGTGAAGGCGTGGGCCACTGCGTCATACAGACTGAGACCGGCGATCATCAAAGCTGCTGCAATTGCCACGGTGATGCCGCCGTAGAGCGCCCACAGCCGCCGGGCAGTGGAACTCACGCGAGGTGCCAGTCGGTCGGAGGTGGGCCCGGGGGCCTCCACAGTGATGAGGCTCAGCCCGCCGACGCCGAGGAACGGCAGAACGGTCACCGCCAGCACCACCATGCCCATGCCTCCGTACCACTGCATGATTTGGCGCCACATGAGCACGCCCCGACCTGTTCCCTCGATCGGGCTTAGCACGGTGGAGCCAGTGGCGGTCATGCCGGACACCGCCTCGAACAGCGCGTTGTCGAAGCTGCCCAACGCGCCAGAGAACCACAGCGGCAATGCCCCGAACAATGACGTGCAGATCCACGTCCATGCCACCGCGGCGAACACCGACGCGGGCGGCAAGTCCTCATCCAGTCGGGTGAACGTCACCAGCAGCATCCCTGCGGCCATCGTGATCAGCGCCCCCATGCCCAGGGCCACCTCGTGGTTCGACGTCGACGAGCCCCATTCGATCAAGGTGGCCAGAAGCATCCCCGGCACCAAGAACAACAGGCCCAGCCCCACCACGAATCCCACCCGGCTGGTCACATTCCAGGGTCGATCCGCCACGAGTTGATGGACGGCCCTCTTCGCAACCGCCCTAGCCTGCCGGGAGGCCGACAAGACCGCGGTCATGGCTCCATCCTCATCGTCCCAGCCTCATTACCGCAGCCTCATCCGCTGGACCTCGCCCACACCCCAGCCGATAACCACCACCACCGGGTAGATCGACAGCCGGCCCAAGAACATCAAGGCGATCAACATCGCTCGGGCCGGGGCCGCCAGCACCGTGGCGTCGGCGAAGCCTGAGAGATCGCCCAGCCCAGGCCCAGCGGTGGCTAGTGCGGAGATAGACCCCGACACTGCGGTGGGGAGGTCTCCCCCCAGCGAGGAGATGCCGAATACCCCGAAAGCGACGGCCAGCACCCACAGGATCTGGAAATTGTGAACCCGGGTGAGCGAAGCCTCTGACGCCACCGCTCCCGACACCCTTACCGGCACAACCGCCCGGGGATGGAGTTGCATCACCAGTTCCCGCCGTACGATGCCCATGATCTCGATCACCCGGAGCAACCGGAAGCCTCCCCCGGGCGAGCCCGCCATTGAGCCCATCCCAATGAGCACCAGCAGCAGGATCTGGGGGGCGGCCACCCAATGGCCCCAATCGGCGACCCGGAAGCCGGTGGTGCTGATCGACGATGAGACCACGAAGAACGACTCTCGGATGGTGTCCGCACCCCCACCGGTATCGGTCCACGTCCAAGCCGCTACCAGCGCCGTCGCCCCGAGGATCAGGCCGGTGTAGAGCTTCAACTCCGTCGATCTCCACAGGGCCTGCACATGCCCCCGCACCATCCATACCAGCGCGGCTACCGAAACGCCGGCCAACGCCATGGCCCAGGCGCCCACCCACTAGATTGCCGCCGAGTCGAAATGGGCGAATGAGTCTCGATAGTTGGCGAAGCCGCCGGTGGAGGCCGTGGTGAGGCCGAAAGTGGCGGAATCGAAAGCCCCCATGCCGGCGGCGGCGTATGCCGCGGCAACCAGCACCGTGAAGCTCGCATAGGTCAAGACCACTCTTTGGGTGGTGTGCGACCACGTCCTTGCCAGCACCGCCCGTCTTCCTCGACCTCCGGCCACTTCGCTTAGCCTCCGCTGCCCGCCAAAGGTGGGCACCACCACCAAGGCGAATATCAAGCCTCCCAAACCTCCCAGCCACTGGGTCAGGGCTCGCCATGCCAGTAGCCAGTTGGGCAGGGCCTCGGGGTCCACCACGGTGAGCGAGGTTGTGGTGAACCCGGCCATCGACTCGAAGATGGCGTCGTCCACTCGGTTTACCTCGCCCGAGGCCAGGTAAACCACCGTGGAGATCACCACCAACGAAGCTGCCGTGGCCACCACGGTGGTCAGCACCCTGACCGCGGAGCGGTGCCAGGGGAAGCGAACCCGAGACGGGTCGCTCATCGGCGGCTCACCCGAAGAAGCGCTTCACTTCGTCCACCGTGTCCGGCCGCGCGAGACCATTGCTCATCACCCGAAGAAGCGCTTCACTTCGTCCACCGTGTCCGGCCGCGCGAAGACCACAATATGGTCGCGGCTTCGGAGCTGGCTGCGCCCACGGCCGATCTGCGGTTTGCCATCGCGCACATAGGCGCCGATGAGCACATCCTTGGGCAGGCCCAGTTTTTTCACCACCGCCCCGTCGGCCGTCGACCCCGCCTTGATCTCAGCTTCGATCACCTCAAAGTCGCCCGACAGGTAGGTGGCCACCTGGGCCACCTCGCCCCGCACATAGCGGAGAACGCCGTTGGCGCTGGCCGTGCGGGGCGACAACGCCACGTCGATTCCCACATCCCGCAGCAGCGTGCGCAGCGCCAGGTTGTGCAGCACGGCGATGGTCTCGTTTGCTCCCATCGATTTGGCGTACAGGCAGGCCAAAATATTGGCATCGTCCTTGCCGGTGAGAGCGATCACCGCGTCGAAATTGCCGATGTCCTCGGATTCCAACAACTCGGCGTCGGTGATGTCGCCGTGGATCACCAGCACTGCGTCCAGCTCCTCGCTCAACTCCTGAGCTCGCTCCAGGTTCCGCTCGATGAGCACCACCTCAGCGTGGCGCTCGCTCAGTCGCCGGGCCACAATCTCGGCTGTCCGGCCCCCGCCCAACAGCATCACTCGGCGGTGGGTGCCCGGCGCTAGGCCCAGAAGCGGAAGCAGCGTGTCTCTGGCCCGTCGTTTGCACACCACCCGCAGGAGGTCGCCGGGTTCCAGGGTGGTATCGGCTCGGGGAATCCGGGTTTCGCCCGCTCGGGTGATAACCGCCACCAGGAAGTCCCAGTCGGGCTCGTACTCCTCAGCGATGTCCGCCAGCCGCCGGTTGGCCCAGGGAGCGTCGGGGGTGAGGGTTGCCCCCACTACGAAAACCTCACCCTCGGCCATCACTGTCACGTCGGTGGCCCCCGGATACGACAGCAAATCCATGATCTCGTGGGCGGTCTCCTCATCGGGATCGATGATGGTGTCAGCCTTCATCGCCTCCCTCAGCTCACGGGCGTCCTTCTCCCACAGGTTGCGCGACTGAATGCGGGCGATGGTGCGCCCCACACCGTGCTGTTTGGCCAACAAGCAGGCCACCAGATTCACCTCGTCGCTGGCGGTGACTGCCACCAGCAGATCGGCCTTGCGGATGCCCGCCTCTCGCAGGATGTGGGGATGGGAGCCGCTTCCCTCAACCGCCAGCACATCGAGGTCTTCGGCCAAGTCGTGCAGCTTCTTGGCGTCGACCTCCACCACCGACACCGTGTTGCTCTCCTCGCTCAGAATCTGAGCGACATGCGAACCCACCTCGCCAGCACCCACGACCACGATGCGCACTGCTACATCCTTACTGAAAATCCGGGAGGGTGCGAGCACACCCCGAGGTTGTGGCTTCAGCGGCCATTACGCCCGGGTCCGGCGCGATAGTGCCGAGCTGAATACCCTCACCCGCTCTTCAGTCACTACTGCGTCCATGGTCACGTCGCCGGGATGCGAGGGCACCCCGTCGACCATCTGGCACTCATAGGCCAACCCCACCACCAGCGGCTTGGCCGGCCGAGGGCCGTTCAGCAAAAAGACAGCGCCCGGTCGTAATAGCCCTGGCCCCGCCCCGCCCGGGGGCCAGCGGCGTCGAACACCCCCCCGGGGGCGAACACCACATCGAGCTCCCGGGCCGTCACCAACAAATCCTGTTCTACCTCGGGCTCAGGAATCCCAAAGCGGTTCGCCACAAACGGCGTGTCCGACCCCGCGGGGGCGAACTGGATGGGGGCGGGATCGCGCATCACCGGGAAGTACACCTCGATGCCCCGCAGCCGACAGGCAGTGACTAACGGAGCCGGGTCGAGCTCGCCGTCGTCGGCCACGGTGGCCGACACCCGTCCCACTCCATCGATCCACCCGAGCGAGGTCACCGCATTGGAAACCGCCCGAGCCGCCTTCTGGGGATCTGGATATAGGCGACGGGCCTCCCGGGCTTCGGTCCGCATCCGGCTGAGGCTGACCACTGCCTCAGATTATCGCTAATGACCCGAAAATGGACATCCGAAATGGCAACCTTGGCAGGTTGTCATTTTGCTGGATAACTTCGCCTAGCTGCCTACCCAGGGGGTCAATGTGGACGCCGTACCGTACCTAGCCGGGTTGAGCGCGATTCTTGCGCTCGGTCTCGCTTACTTCTTCTACAGGCTGGTGAAGTCGGCCCCGCCTGGTAACGACCGCATGGTTCATCTCATGAACGAAATTCAGTCTGGGGCCCGGGCATTCTTGAAGCAGGAATACACCTGGGTAGCCGGATTCGTGGTCATTATGGCCATCCTCATTCCCCTGCTTACCGGGGTGGAGCTCACCTTTATCAGCTACATCCTGGGCGCAGTTCTCTCGGCTGGCGCCGGGTACGTGGGTATGACCGTGGCCACTATGGCCAACGCCCGAACCACCCAAGCCGCCACTGAGGGTCCGGCCAAGGCGCTGCCGCTGGCTTTTCGGGGTGGCGCAGTCATGGGCTTCTCGGTGGCCGGACTGAGCCTTCTGGGGCTGGCCTTCACCTACCTGCTGTTCGTGGAGTGGCTCAGCGTGGACGACCCGTTTGAGATCTTCACCGCCTTCGGGCTGGGGGCCAGCTCTATTGCCCTGTTC
>VYDF01000260.1 GCA_009843565.1 Acidimicrobiia bacterium
TTACTTCCTTAGCAGGGAAGCGCCTTCAACCGGACTCGGCCACCTCTCCAGGCCCCTCCACCCTAGCGTCCTTCCTTTGACCTGGCCTCACGGATTGATGGGCAAGCCCCTACCATCCGATGACATGACTCCGTTCGATACCAGCACCACCGATCGCCTGCTGTCCACCACTCGGTCGGTGCGGCGGCGACTGGACTTCGACCGGCCGGTGGATCCCGACATCCTGCGCGAGTGCGTGCGACTGGCGGCGTACGCACCCAACGCCTCCAACGCCCAGGACTGGCGTTGGGTGATCGTGACCGATCCCGAGCGCCGAACGGCCATCGCCGATCACTACCGGGCGGGCATCGTCCCGCCTATGCAGGAGAATTTGGCGCGGCGGCGGGCCGCCGGGGATGCCGCCGGCATCCGCCACTCCGAGGCGGTGCAGTATCTGGCCGAGCACTTCCACGAAGTGCCCGCCCTGGTCATCCCCTGCATCCGGGGCCGGCTCGACCCCGATCTGGATTTCGCCTGGACGGCCAGCCTGTTCGGCTCGATCTTGCCCGCGGTGTGGAGCTTCCAGCTCGCCCTTCACAGCCGGGGTTTGGCCTCCACCTTCACCACCGCCCACCTACTGGCCGCTGGCGAGGTGGCCGACTTGCTGGCCATCCCCGACGACTACCTCCAGATGTGCCTCATTCCGGTGGCCTATCTGCGGGGCGACGACCTTAAACCCCCCGCCCGCAAGGACCCCGACGAGATCATCGCCTGGAACCGCTGGGCGTAATCCGTCTCTTCGACGCCGCCCTTAGACAACTAATCTCACCCTCGGAGGGATGGCAGAGCGGACGATTGCAACGGCCTTGAAAGCCGTAGGGCCTTCCGGGGTCCCGGGGGTTCGAATCCCCCTCCCTCCGCTCAGAGAGGATCGCCAATGACGCTGCGGAACCTTTGGCGAACCTCGCTGGCCGTTCTCCTGCTCTTCGGGCTGGCCGCCGCGGCCTGCGGCAACGACGACGGCCCGCCGGCGGCTCAAGAAGTGGACATGACGCCTGGCGAGGGTGTCAGCGTGACGATGGCCCGAGGGGATTTCAGCACTGGCTACATGCAGGCCGCGATCTACCACCACCTGCTCGAGGAGCTCGGCTACGACGTCAACGAGCCCGCCCACCTCGAGCTGTCGCCGGCGACCGCGTATTTGGGGATGGCCGACGGGACTGTGGACTTTTGGGCGAACTCGTGGTTCTCGAACCACGATCCGTTCATGGTGCTGGAGTTGCCCGACGGTTCGCTGGTCCAAGACCATGTGTCGATCGTGGGCGAGGAGATGCTCTCCGGCGGCCTCGAGGGGCTGGCCACCAACAAATCGCTTGTCGACGAACACGGCATCGAAACGTTCGACCAGATCGTCAACGACGACGCCCTATTCGAGCTGTACGAGTCGGCCGACCTGAACCCCGGCGACGGCGTCCTCCAGATCTTCGGCTGCGTGTTGGGCTGGGGCTGCCGTCTGGTGCTAGACGAGACATTGGAGCTGGCCGGCTACTCCGAGCGGGTGGAGCAGGTCGAGGTCGCCAGCTATGACCCGGTGTTCGCCGAGGTTTTGTCGCGGGCCGAAAACGGCACACCGTTCATTTCCTACATTTGGATGCCCAGCGGGTACATCGCCAAGCTCATCCCCGGGGTGAGCATTATGTGGCTGGCCCATGAAGCCGACAAGGTGCACGACGGGTCGACCGGCAACCCGGGCTTCGCGGTGACTGGCCCGGCAGCGCTCGGCCCCCACGTGTGCACCAACGACCCGTGCTATCTGTTCCGCAACCCAGCCGACATCGTGGTCACGGCCAACAACGACTTTTTGGCCGACAATCCGGCGGCGGCAAGGCTCCTGGAGCTGGTGAAGATCGACCCGGTCGACGTCGCCTTGCAGAATTTGCTCTACGACGGCGGGGAGGACACCACCGACGATGTGAACCGCCACGCCGCCGAATGGGTCGCCGCCCACCGCGGCGACGTCGACGACTGGCTGGCACAAGCCCGTGCAGCCGCCTAGCGAACACCCCGCTTTGGCTCTACACGCCGCCTACTGGTGGGTTCCCGGTCAGGTTGAAGGCGTAGACGTCGCCGTCTGTGTAGTCGCTGATCCACACCGTTGTGCCGTCGGACCAGATGCCGTGGGGTGTGACGTGTGTCTGGGCGCCCAGGGATCGTGTTGGGCTCGGCGGTATGGTGATGGAGATCGACGCGCTGAACGTCTTGGCGGAGTCGTAGGCGCCGGTGGCCAGGGTGTAGGCGTACACGCTGCGGTCTCCGTCAGTAACCCACATCGTGGTGCCGTCTGACCACAGTCCGCCGGGCAGGGCGTTGCCGTCGGAGAGCGCCGAGCTGCCGCCGTCGAAGAGGTTGAACTCCTTGGTGCTGTCGTTGGCGCCACTGAATACTTGGTTGTCGTTCTCGTCGGTTGTGTACAGCGTGTACGCGTACACCTTCTTGTCCACAGTGTCGGCTGTGTAGATGGTCGTGCCGTCCGACCACAGGCCCATCGGGTCTTCGTTCAGCGCTTGGAGGGTGATGTCCTTGCTGGAGTCGCGGCTCCAGTCGCTCAGCGTGTAGGCAAAGATTTTGTTGCGGCCTTGAATCGGTGCTCCGTCTGGAGCGACGGCGTCCCGAAGCAGCCAGGCGGTCGTGCCGTCTGACCACAGGCCTGACCGGTCCACCCCGGGGTCATTGAAGGCACTGCCGCTGAGGGTTCTGCCGAATTGGGTGCCTGAGGACAGGTCATACGAATAGCGGCTCCTTGCTTCAACCCAGCCGCCGTCATCAAGCAAGAAGGTGTGTCCGAGGACCCACAGCTTTTCGCCGACTCCGGCGTCGTCGACAGTGCCCCACAGGCTCAGGGAACTGTCTAATTGGACGGAGACGTCTTTAGACGGAGTGCGCCCGAACTGCTCGGTCGAATCCTCTGAATTCACTCCTTGGGCTGCGGCCGGACCAATGCTGGTCGCCGTCGCCAGCAGCGCCAGTACGGCAACGAGCACTGCCCACCGTGGCCAGTGCAACCGGGCGCGCCACGTCGAAGGGGCAAAGCGGAGGCCGCGGGGGGCAATCGCGGTTGAGTCAGCCGAGCTTTTGCTAAGGAATCCCGTCATGTCATAGAGAATAGTCGTTGTTACTACAATTCCACAAAGAACACCCAGGTCCGTGCGCTCACGGAGTGCCGCTGGGGGTGTACCAGCCGCCGCCGATCAGGGTTCCGTCGACGTCGACGAGCCAGACCCGCATCGTGTCGGGGCCGCCGGCACCGGGATCGTTGTCCTCCGCGGTGATCCACGTGCCCTCGGGTGTCGCTTTGCTCACCGCTGGTCCCAGCAGATCCTCGATTTCGGATCCGATGATCGAAGGGTCGATATGGGAGAGGATCTCGCCGTCGTCGGCGGCGATGATCCCCGTGAAGTATCCGTCGACGGTGTCGGTGCTGTTGTAGTACCTCACCGCGGTCTCCAGCCCCGCAGAGATGCCCTGAGGGTTGTTGTAAAAGGCCAGAGTCGCCTCGAGTCCTCCGGAGCGGAACCGCTCCGCGGCCTCGGCGATGAGCTCGGGCAGGAATTCCTCGGCGCTGATGTACCAGCCTGAGCCGAACAGCAGGCCGTCGTGGAGAACCACCCAGGCGTTCTTCAACTCGAAGGAGAGCTCCGCGGAGGCGTCCAGCACACCGCCGGCGGGATTTGTGAACACGTAGGGAACCCACTTGCCGTTGTGGTCGGCCGACATCATCTCGGGGCCGAACTCGTAGCCATTGATGTCGGTGCCGATCCACCCGTGAAGGCTCTGGCCCACCCGCTCCGGCTGGTAGTGGGCCAACAACGCGCCGTCGCCGTCAACGATGAACACGTACCACTGGCCGTCGATGTTGGCGGGATCGCTGTAGTGCGCCACCGCGGCGTCGAGTCCCTCCGATTCGTACATGTCGATGGCGGCCTGCACCACCTGCTGGGTGTACTCAGCCGGGTCGGGCCCTTGCTCGCCGTCGGGATCGGCTGTCGGGTCGGGCCCCTGCTCGGCTTCGTCTGGTGCCGCCGTCGGGTCGGGCCCCTGCTCGGCTTCGTCTGGTGCCGCCGTCGGGTCGGGCCCTTCCACAGCTTCGTCTGGTGCGGCCGTCGGGTCGGGCCCCTGCTCGGCGCCGGGGACGGCTGTCGGCCCGCCATCATCTGGTGCGGCGTCGTCGTTGCCGCACCCCTGCAAGACAAGGGCGAGAACTACCACCACCAAGAGCCAGCGGCGCATATGACGGAACGCATAGGGCTTAACCAAATTCATAAACTCGTATCTCCTCCGATAACGCGGCGTTCGGGGGCCTGCTAGTCGCCGAGGTCTCCTCTGGTGATTGCTATCCAGCCGCCGTTGGAATACGGGATCCGGAATCCCCAGGTCCACCGGATGTAGCTCCAGTAGCTCCAGCCCACCCGGTTCTTGACCGTGACCGCCATTTCCATGCCCACACCCCGTCTGGTGAATGTGAGGAAGTCGGATACGCTGGATGCATTCCCCGGCTTGCCTCCGTCGGGGCTATCAGCGGAGGAGGGTCCGCCCTCGAGCAGTTGCCACGCCGACCAGTTGGCGCCGATGTTCCCGGTCTTGCCGCCGGTGCGGGTGCGGTACCACACCTGGTAGTCCGTCTGGCAGTAGGCCTGTTGCCACTTTGCGGTCAACTCGACCAAATTGGTGTCGGTGTTGAGCACGTTGACGGTCCCGTGGTGGGTGGTGTCCAGGTTCGGCCTCGATGGATACCGGCGCGCCGACAGAATCAACCACGCCTTCGACCACGGCCCTGAAGTCCCGTTGCCGTAGTTGGCGCGAACCCGGTAGTTCCAGTCGGTGCAGGCGGGCTGCGAGTCGGTTATGTCGTAGATCTTCGGATCGGCGGAGGTGCCCACGTACGCCATGTGCGACCAGGAACTCCAGCGGTTGTCGGTACGGGTCTGGCGCTCAACGGTGTAGTCGACGATGTCGCTGCGGCCAGTCGTCGGCCTCTCCCACTTGAGGTAGTCGCCCGGCTGCAAGCCCTGGCGCGGATTCTCGATGTAGAGCTTCAACTCGCGCACCTTGCCGGTATTGCTGCTCTGCGCGCCGACTACAGACAGCGGCAAGAGCGTCGCGACCAATGCCAACACGCACGCCACCGCCACCAGATACCGCCCGCGGGCGCGCCCATTCGTTGGTGCTTTCATTGTGCCTCCCAATCATTGGAGTTCGTACTACTAACGGCCTGCGAGTCTATAACGTAGTACGTACTACAATTCCAATGGAGGATGAGGCGTCAAACCGATTCGAGCGGGAAATGAAGGATGCCGCGGTTCGTCGATTAGGACAGATGTGATTGGGCGGCTATCTCCGCCAAATGGGCTAGCTGGTGCCCGCCGGGGGCATCCTCAGCCGTTGGTGGTATCGGCCTCTCCGGCCCGCGGGCCGATGGAGTTGATGAATCGGGCCATCAATTCATTCCAATCGTCCGCTGAGGGCTGCCCTCCCCGACGGGGCGCCGCGGCCGCAGCCAGCCGCACTCCGAGGCTGAGCGACTGGCATGCAAACACAATCGCCTCGGTGCTCAGCGCGGGGTCGACCTCCCCTGCGGCTTTGCCCTCCTCAACCATGCCGGCGATCACCGCTCCCTCTTCTTCGAGCGACCGCGCCACATCCGCACTCATTGAATCGTCTCGTCGTGCAATCACGCAGGCCTCAAGCAACAGGTTGCTCGCTTCGTCGTCGCTGGATTCCATCAACTTGCTGCCCATGATGGCGATCTTCTCGAGTGTCGACATATCGGAACGGCTTGACAATCTCTCAGCGCCTCGTGACGCTCGGTGCTCGATTGCTGCGAGAAACAGCTCTTGTTTGGTCAGCCATCGGGAATAGACAGCCCCTGTCGTCAGACCGCATCGTCGTGCGATGTGTGCCACTCGGGCGCCCTCAAATCCGTTCTCGCCAAAGACGCTGGCGGCAGCGTCCAAGAGGCGCTCCGTCGATTCCTCGGCACTGCTCCCTCTACCTGGAGATTGGGATTGGGGCGCTGGCGTGGACGGCATGGCAAATCCACGATAGCCGCAACCCGCCCGCGTTCTATCCCACAGGCGTCAAATTTCAGATAATAGCACAAACTACACAATAGTACAAGCTGTACGCAAGTTCGGTCGGCTCTGGGCTCCCTCTTCAGATAGTTTGTACTTCGATGAGTCTTCGGTTCTGAGGGGGTGCGCGTGACCGACACTGACGTGCGGCGCAGGGATTCGGATGAGACAACCACGCGGTTGCTAGATGCTGCGGCTGAGGTGTTTGTGGAGCACGGCTATGACAAGGCCGTCATCGCTGACATCGCCCGCCGCGCCGGGGTGACCACGGGTGCGGTGTTCGGCCGGTGGGCCAACAAGAGCGAGTTGATGGCCGCAGCCGTCGACCACATCTTCGACCAGATCCTGCCCGACCACAGGATCAAGCAATTGGGCATCGACGAGGTGCCGGTAATCGACATCTTTTCGGCGTGGGCCGCCAACATCTTGGCCGGCGACGAAACCCAAGACGTGATGGTGCAGGTGTTTGCCAGCGCCCGCAACAACGACGCGGTGCGAGAGCGCCTGCGGTGGTTCCTCGACGAGCAAGCCCACCAAATTGGCCGAATCGTCGATCGAGGCCGAGGCGAGGTGGATTTCGACCCCGGCTACAGCACCGCGGCCGTCGCCTTGCTGATCCAGGCCGTCGGAGTCGGCACCCATCTGCTGCTTTCAGTCGGCCGGGACGAGCAGCACCTGCCTACCCCCCCGGATTGGGAAGCCCTCATCAGAAGCCTCTTTCACAGCCTGGCCACACCCCCGGCCCAATAGGACCAATTGGAATTGCAATAGTATTAATTACAACAATTGACTGCTGTATGGCGGAAAACATGGATCGGCGGTTCCGATGAGGCAGCCTCTGGCCGGAGTGAGGGTGCTCGATGTGGGCACTAGGATCGCGGCCCCGTTCTGTGCGGGGGTCCTGGGTGAGCAGGGCGCGGAAGTGATCAAGATCGAGGATCCCATTGGCGGCGACGGAACCCGCACCAATGGGCCCTTTACCACGGATGACAACGGCAAGTTCTACTCCCTCTTCTGGTCGGTGGAGGGCCGGGGCCGCAAGTCGGTGACCATCAACCTTCGAAGCACTGATGGCCAGGATCTGTTTCGGCGTCTGGCTTCTGTGTCCGACGTGGTGTGTGAGAACTTCCGACCCGGCACGATGGAGCGCTGGAACATCGACCCGTCCCGGCTCGACCCGAGACTGGTCACTGCCCGCATCAGCCTGTACGGCCAGCAGGGGCCCAAGTCGCTGTACAACGGTTTCGACCACAATGCAGTCGCGTTCGCCGGGCTGACGCACCTCATCGGGCAGGCCGACCAACCCCCGACACGGCCGGGCCTCTCCATTTCGGATTATCTGACCGGGGTGTTCGCGGCTCAGGCCGTAACGAGCCTCCTCTATGAACGCGACGCCAGGGGCACCGGAACCGGAGGCGTGGTAGACGCCTACCTCTACGGATCGGTGCTCCGGATCATGGAATGGACGATCGCGGCCTACGACCGCCTCGGATCGGTGCGCCAGCGCACAGGCAATCGATCAGACAACGCTGCGCCGCTCGACAACTTCCAAAGCTGCGACGGCCGGTATGTGTGCGTGGTGGCCGTGCGCCAGGCAGTGTTCGACCGACTGTGTGAGGCGATGGGCCGACCCGATCTGCTGACCGACGAGCGCTTCACCACGCCCAAAGCGCGACGCCGAAACCGGGAAGTTGTCAACCAGGCCGTTGCCGAGTGGGCGTCAGGGCTGGACGCGGCCACCATCGAAGAGCGCTGCGGTCGCCACGGTGTGCCCGCCAGCGTCGTCTACGACGTGGCCGACATGGTTGCCGACGACCATGTGAGCGCCCGCGGAGACGTGTGCACCGTCGATGATCCCGTCATCGGCCCGGTACGCCAGCAGGCTCCCTACCCCCGCTTCGACAACGAATCGCTCCCGGTGCCATCGGGCGCTCCCCGTTTGGGCGAGCACACCGACGAGGTGCTCTCGAGCCTGCTGAAACTCTCAGGAGACCAGATCGCAACTCTGAGAAAGCGAAACGTGATATGAGAAGTTCGATGAGGCGTCCGCTGGAAGGACTGAGGGTGATCGACTTGGGGTCCCGAGTCTCGGCTCCGTTCTGCGCCGGGATCTTGGGCGAACAGGGTGCCGAAGTCATCAAGATCGAGGAGCCCAGACGAGGCGACCGCCTGCGCGAGCTCGGCCCCTACGTCGATGACGACGGTGAGCTGTACTCCCTCTACTGGTCGGTGGAGGGCCGGGGCCGCAAGTCGGTGACCATCGACCTGCGCCGCCCGCAAGGCCAGGAGATCTTCCGCTCTCTGGCCGCCTCCAGCGACGTTGTGTGCGAGAGTTTCCGCCCCGGCACCCTGGAAAAGTGGGACATCGACCCTTCCCGTCTTCCGTCGCGGGTGGTAACGGCCCGCTTCAGCGTGTTCGGCCAGGACGGCCCCAAATCGCTTCAGCCGGGCCTCAACGGAAACGCGCTGGCCTTCAGCGGCCTGATGCACCTCACCGGCGACCCCGATCGGCCTCCGGCGCGGCCGGGGGTGAACATCGCCGGCTATCTGACCGGCCTGTTCGCAGCTCAGGCGATCACCAGCTTGCTCTACGACCGCGACGCCCGCGGCACCGGAACCGGCGGGGTCATCGATGTGTTCATGTACGGCTCAGTGCTGCGCATCATGGAGTGGACCATCGCCGCCTACGACCGGTTGGGCATGGTCCGCAACCGCTCGGCCGACAGCCTCGACATCGCCGCGCCGATCGGCAACTACGCCAGTCGCGACTCGCGCTATGTGTATATCGTCGGCGGCAGTCAGGT
>VYDF01000165.1 GCA_009843565.1 Acidimicrobiia bacterium
GCTCTCTACAACTCCACCGGCGGACGCAACTGGTCCAACAGAGCCAATTGGAACACCCAGGAGCCCGTGGACACCTGGTACGGCATCCACACCGACCTCGATACCGGAGTGCCGAACTCCGCCCTCGTGCTCTCCAACAACAATCTGACCGGATCCATCCCACCGGAAATCGGCAACCTCACCCAACTCAGCGAACTCTGGCTCTACGGCAACAGACTCACCGGAACCATCCCCGAAGAAGTCGGAAACCTCAACCAGCTCACGGTCCTCAACCTCGGCGACAACAACTTTTCCGGGCCGATCCCAAATTCCCTGTCGGCTCTCACCAACCTCGAGCACTTCTACGTCGAAGGCAGATACCTGTGCCTACCTCCTGAATTGCGGGCTTGGCACAATGCAATTCCCAACCGAGGCGCCATCCCACCCTGCGCCACACCGGAACTCCGACAAGCCCTCATCGCCCTTTACAACGCCACCGGCGGCCCCAATTGGACCAGGAACACCAACTGGAACACCAATAGGCCTGTCCACACCTGGCACGGCATCCGCCCCAACGCCCTCACCGGGGAGCCCTTCTCTGTTCTCTTCCTCCCCAACAACAACCTCACCGGAACCATCCCCGAAGAAATCGGCAACCTCACCCAGCTCAGCGAACTCTGGTTCAATAGCAATAACCTCACCGGACCCCTTCCCCCAGAAATCGGGAACCTCACGGGCCTCGCGGTGCTCAATCTCGACGACAACGACTTCTCCGGACCGATTCCGAATTCGTTCTCTGCACTCAACACACTTGCTCATCTCTACATTGGAGGCGCAGATGTCTGCCGGCCTGCCGCGCTAAACGAATGGCACCTTGCCATCCCCGCCACAAACAAGACTCAAGTCTGCCTCAACCCTGAGGTACGCCCCGAGTTCCGACAGTTTCTTGTGGACTTCTATAATGCCACAGGAGGACCACGCTGGAATACCAATACCAATTGGAACACCGACGAACCAATTCATACTTGGCACGGAATCCATCCTGACGATGAAGGCAAGCCTACCGTTCTGAGGCTCAGGAACAACAATCTGACTGGGACGATCCCTCCAGAAATCGGCAATCTTACGGAGATCACTGAACTCAACCTTACCGCCAATAGGCTGACTGGTTCTATCCCTTCAGAAATTGCCAACCTTACAGAATTGGCCAGACTCTCGCTCGACAACAACAGCCTGAATGGAACCATACCTCCAGAAATCGGTAACCTCACAGAACTTGCTCTTCTCCATTTGGACAACAATACTTTGACTGGAACAATTCCTTCAGAAATCGGCAACCTAACTGAACTCGTCGTCCTTAATCTACACAACAACAATCTAGAGGGACCTATACCGATTGAAATAGCGAGCCTCACCAACATAAAGGTCATCACCGTATACAACAACAACTTTTCTGGTCCGATACCACGCTTCGTCGCTGCTCTTCCCAATCTCATAAACTTTTCTGCTTGGGACAATACGCTATGTGTTCCCTCAGGACTTCTTGAATGGTATGACACGGTTATTTCAACATTCAAAATCCCTTCCTGTGATATCCTCCGAGCTCGGGATGCTCTTGTCTCACTCTATAGGACTACTGATGGCCCAAACTGGGCAGACAATGCCAATTGGAACACCGATACACGCCTCTCTTATTGGCACGGCGTATCCGGAGCTATAGATTTCTTTTACCCCGGCAATAATGTAGTCGTAGGACTCTATCTCGACAATAACGACCTCTCCGGAACCATCCCACCCCAAATTGAAGGCCTCATCAACCTAGCCAGACTCCGGCTTAACAACAACAACCTTGCGGGAACCATCCCACCCCAAATCGGCAATCTCACCCGACTAACAGAGCTCCGGCTCAACAACAACAGCCTGACCGGGCCGATACCGCTCTCCTTCGCAGCTCTCACGGCACTTGAGTATTTCTACGCCGGGGGCAACGATGTATGCCTGCCCCCAAAATTATGGGATTGGCACAACGCAATACCGAACCGTGACGCCCTCCCACTCTGCACCCCTCCCGAGTTCCGACAGGCTCTCATCTTTCTGTATGACGCCACCTTCGGCCCCAACTGGACCAACAACACTAACTGGAACACCGACAGTCCAATCGATGCCTGGCACGGTATCCGCCCTGACGCCCGTAACGGGCAGCCACTCGCCGTGCTCTTACTTCCCGACAACAACCTGACCGGGACCATCCCCAAAGAACTGGGCAACCTCACCCAACTCACGACACTGGGCCTCGAGAACAACGGTTTGACAGGCACCATTCCCGCCGAACTCGGCAACCTCACACAACTCACCTGGCTCGGGCTGCACAACAACCGTCTCACCGGGCCGATACCGCTCTCCTTCGCGGCCCTAACCGAACTTGAGAACTTCCACATCGAAGGCAACGACGTGTGCCTGCCCGCTGAATTGCGGGATTGGCACAACGCAATCCCCAACCGTGACGCCCTCCCTCTCTGCACTCTTCAACAGTTCCGCCAAGCCCTCATCGCCCTGTACACCGCGACTGGCGGCCTCAGCTGGACCAACAGCACCAACTGGAACACCGACAGGCCAATTGATGCCTGGTACGGCATCCGCCCTGACGCCCGCACCAGGGAGCCACTCTCCGTTCTCTCGCTCTCCGACAACAACTTGACCGGACCCATCCCACCCCAAATCGGCCAACTCGCCCAACTCACCAGCTTTGGGCTCTACAACAACAACCTGACCGGATCTATCCCACCTCAAATCGGAGAACTCACCCAACTCACCTATCTCGGGCTCTTCAACAACAAATTGACCGGACCGATCCCCAAAGAACTCGGCAATCTCACCCAACTCACGACACTGGGCCTCGAGAACAACGGTTTGACAGGCACCATTCCCGCCGAACTCGGCAACCTCACACAACTCACCTGGCTCGGGCTGCACAACAACCGTCTCACCGGGCCGATACCGCTCTCCTTCGCGGCCCTAACCGAACTTGAAAACTTTCACACCGGAGGCAACGACGTGTGCCTGCCTCCAGAGCTACGGGATTGGCACAACGCAATCCCCAACAAGTCCTCTCTCCCCTCTTGCTGACAGACACGAGCACCGTCCATCAAGGGGTAGTCTTTCGCCCCTCTTCTACCGTCCGGGTGCCACGATGAGTCCAAGATGAGAGGCGGCGGCAATGAGTTGCTGGTCGCCGTTAGCGAAAATTGTGTCCGCGTCGGCAACTGCCTGCGCGGCAGCCAAGTGAACGGCGTCGTAGCCGCGCTAGGCGACCCCCCACCACCGAACTTCTCTAGCCCCGAGCAGTAAAGGCCAGAAGCAGCAGACCAGTCACAGACATGAACACGCCAGACACCTCATCAGCCCAGTAGTAGCCGGCTTCCGGCTTGTCCATGATGATGACCGGTACTTCTTCGGCAAACTTCCGCTGGAAGCGGCTGTAGCCCTCGTACCTTTCCTCGAATGTGAGCCCTCGGCGGCCTTGGGTGAGTCCCTGATCGAATTCAGGGAAGCAGGATTTCGACCAATTGCGGATCGAAACGATGTTTCCGCAATTCCCATCGGATGGAGAATCACCAAAATAGACCTCGTACATTTCGTCGGGGTCATCCACCGGGAGCGCCCACGGATTGGCCACCGCATCGCCAGAGAACACCGCAGTAACCAGCTCTCCGACATCGACGCAGTTGGCGGTGGCCTTGATGCCCACCGCATTCCACATGGCCACCAGAGTCCCTGTTATGAGTACGTTCTCCGGCCCCGTGGTGCAAAGGGTCTCGAACTCCAGCGGTCCGCCCAACTCGGCCTCGCACTGCCGAAGGGCCGCCGCCGCTGCGAATGGGTCGTAATCGGGCAGCGCGGCACCAGGATCGTGCCACGGGGAGCCCGGCGCCATGAGAGATCGCTCATATGTCCTGGTGCCGTCATACACAATGTCGTTCACAGTGTCGTAGTCAATGGCGTGGGCCGCGGCCACTCGACACGCCCGGATGTTGAACGGCTCCTTGCTGCCATTGAGCATCCAGGACCCACCGTGATTGTCAACCCGGGTAGCAGTGTTGATGCCCCTCTGCTTGGCGTCTTGGAGGTTGACCGGATGTCGGTCGTAGGCGATATCGAGATCTCCCACCCGAAAGGCGTTATACCGCTGGATCGGGTCGATAATCGGCATAAAGACCACCTTGTCCAAGTATGGGCAGCCCCCTCGGAAATATCCGGGGTTTCGCACCAATACCGCCCGATTGTCCCGCTCCCAGGACTCGAACATGAACGGGCCTGCCCCAACGCCAACCGGCCTTGAATTGATCCTGTCGTTGAGGCCGGTCTGGAAATCTTGCCCACCTTGATAGGCAGTGGGCGACATCATCCATGCCAAATGGTGCGCGAAGATCTGCGGGAATGTGGCATTCACACTGTATGAGGTCAGCTCCACGGTCAGATCATCGACCTTGTTGACAGCTGCAATTCGGTCCGCTGCATATCGGGACTCGGATCCGACTTCAGATCGCTGGTGGTGCTCCACGTTCCAAATGAATGCATCAGCATCCAGCGGCGTGCCATCGGTGAAGTTGATGCCCTCCCGCAACTTCAGGGTGTACACCCGATTGTCATCGGTTGCAATGCTCTCGGCCAGGCCGGGTACTAGCTGGCCAGTGGTCTGGTCCAGATAGAAGAGCGCGTCATATAACGCGGTCAACTGGGTACCTCCCAGTGGGGCACTGCCATGGTTGAGGGTGGGATCCCATCCAAAAGTCTCGCCGAACATGCCGATGGTCAGCGTGCCGCCTCGGGGTCGGCCGTCGTTGCACTCGGTGGTGATGATGGCGCCATTCAGGTGCCCGGTGCTGCCGGTGGGAACCGACCTCTCAGCTTCTTCCGGCGGCTCCCCGTCGTCGACCCGACAGCCGTCGGGCACGATTTCGGTATCCACGTTGAACAGGCAGCGGTAGGTGTTGAGCAACGACTCCTGGGCCGCGACAAGCCGGTCGCGGACTTCGACCTCAGAGGCGGTGGGCACACCCACGAATTCATCAGGCTGGATAGGGCCCCCAGCTGGCTGTCCGTCAACGCATCCACCAGGAACCACCCCGACGTCGATGTTGAACAAACAGCGATAGGTGTTCAGCAGCGACTCTTGAGCCGCCACCAGGCCATTGCGGAAATTGATCTCTTCCAGAACAGTCGTTTCTTGAGCCGCCGCCCCGTTCGAGGCCGGAGCCGCCAACCCGGCAAGAAGAAGTACCGCCACCAACAATCCAACCAGTCTCAACCTCATCGTCTCCCTAGCCCTTGAACTCCTGTGCCCAGTCCCGGGTTAGGGCAACCAGGTTGTTGGGGTTGCAGTCCAGCGTGCCTTTGGCTTCGGGGTACACACGTTTAAATGCGCGGTCTTGCACCTGCAGCATCACGAAGCAAGGCCTTGCCTTCTCCGTGCTCGTAAAGTCGGCCGGACCCCACCAACCATTCACATCGAACGAGTTCAGACTACGGACGCGATCCAGCACGGCTTGACGGGTAAGGGCGTTGAGACCGCCTTCAGCCACAACGTCATTGACGATTTGCTCGAACAGCACGCCAGCAGCCCAGGAACCTGCGGCCCAGGCTGGTGGGAAGGGGTCATCGATCGCGGCCATGAAATCAGCCAATTCTTGGTTTTGGGCGGCCTCCTCAAATGGCAGGAACGGCAGCCAGACATAGGTGCCCTCAATCTCAGCGCCCGCTTCCAGGAAAGCGGAGGTGTAACAGGCCTGGGAGCACATCCAGATCACGTTGTCAGAGTTCAAGCCGAGGGCGTCAGCCTCGCTACGCCACTTGATCATTGACTGGTCATCGGAGCCGGTGTAGGCGAAGTTCGAGTTGGCCTCCCGCATGGTCTGGAGGAAAGCGCCGTATTCCGCTTGGGTAGTGAAACCGCTCACCCAGGGTTCGGCGTCTATTACCACACCAATTTCTTGGAAGGACCGGATCTGGGGCATGGTCGACATGATGGTGGAAGGCAGATCTCCCGGTATGAGGTACACACCATGGAGATCGGGCTGCACATTCTTGAGAATCCACCAAACAGGGCCCACCTGGCTCTGAGCGGTCCGGGGACCATGCCCTGAATAAGGGCACCCGACACTCGGACGGCTGATGGCAAACGTTATCTTCGAGCACTGGTGGGGAGGCTCGGTCGCGGTAAAGGCGAAGTCGGGCACCCCGACCTCATTGCCCCTGGCATCAGGACAAGTTTGCAAGTCGGTGGAGTCCAGAACGAACAACGCTGTCGTTCCAACGAGAGCCAAGGCATTCTCACAAGCAGCCAAGAACCCGTTAGTGGTTTCGGTGGGATTGAGCTGCGAGTCGTGTTCGAGAACCTCAATCCGGCGACAGGCCAAGCCGCCCTCAGAATTCAGCTTGCCCGCCCAGGCTTTGACGGCATCGATAGATCCCTGGAACCGGCCGGGCGACAGTGGACTTCCCACATCGGCCATGACCAACACCGTGATGGTGTCATCGGTTATTCCGATGTCAGTGCTTACCAGCCTCAGGCCTCGACACTTCTCATCATCGAAGACAAAAGGCGGTTCCTCAACGACCTCGGGGACGTCTGCCGGCTTACCGTCGACACAACCGCCAGGTACAAGTTGAGCGTCGATACCGAATCGGCACCGGTAGGCGTTTAGCAGTAGCTCCTGGGCCGCAATCAGCTTGTCGCGCACCACCACTTCCTCTGCGGTGGGTACTCCATGGAATTCTCCCGGAGCAACTGGTCCCTCGGCAGGATTGCCATGAACGCAGCCGCCAGAGACCGCATGAGTATCGATGTCGTACAAGCAGCGGTAGGTGTTTAACAGCGACTCTTGAGCTACGACCAACTTGTCCCGCACCGCAATTTCCTCAAGGATGGCCGAAGATTGGGCCGATGCCACGCTCGAAGCCGGAGCCACAACACCAACAAACAGCGCTGCCAGCAGCAAGACGCCGACCAGCCTGAACTTCACGGACAGAACGATAGTAGGCCCTCTTATTGCATGGCCGAGCCGCCTGCTACCGTCACACACTCGCCGGTGATGAACGAAGCCTCGTCGGAAAGCAGGAAGGCGATCACCGCGGCGGTTTCGTCGGGGTCTTGCAGACGGCCGAGGGCGATTTTGGACCGCACCCACTGGTCGCGGTCGCCGCCCGACTGGGCCACAGTTTGATCCAGATAGGGGTGGCCGCTGTCGGTGGCGTCGGGATCGACCCCCAGCGGGCGAACTCCGTTGACCCGAATTCGGTGGGGCGCCAGTTCCATGGCAAAGGCCGACACCAGCCGGTCGACCCCGGCCTTGGCCGCGGCAAACGCCGACGTTCCGACGTCCGCAGCCACGGTGGCATACGACGACAACAGGACGATCGACCCGCCGTCGCCCTGTGCAACCATCTGGCGGGCGGCGGCTTGGGCCACCAGGAACGCTCCGGTCAGGTTCACGTCCGTCGACCGCCGCCACGACTCCTCGGTCAGCTCCAAAAGCGGTGCCCATCCCATCTCGGGACCCAGCCCGCCAGCCACGTTCACCACCAGGTCAAGCCGTCCAAACTCATTGATACACCGCTTCACCGCCTCGTTCACCTGGGCGGCATCAGCCACATCAGCTTCAAGCCGCAGAGCCGCCTGTCCCTCGGCCCGCACCGCCTCCGTGGTGGCATCCAGTGCTTCTGGCGATGCACAGGCGGAATCCGGATGACCGACCTCCACCCGGTCGGCACAGGCCACGTCGGCCCCGGCCAGAGCCAGCCGTACCGCTATCGCGCGCCCAATCTCGGGAGGACACGCCGCTCCCATCACCAGCGCCACCTTTCCGGCAAAGTCGTGCATCCCCCCAGCATCCCCCACGCTTCGCTCTGTCATCCACACCAGATACAGCCGAATCCAACAACGAGCCTCAGCTATAGATCAAGAAGATCCAGTAGATCCTGCACGCTCACTTCGTGATGTGACGCCACGCTCTTAAGGATGCTCGACATGGTTCCTATCTTGATGGGGTCATGCAGCGGGATGACCTCATGGTGCTTCCCGTTGACCATGGTGGTTGCTCGCACGTGCGACCCACGCTGCCGGGTAGCCCTGTATCCCGGCCTTTGGAGTGCTCTTTGGAGATCGGCCCCGCGCAAATCGCGCGGCAGCCTCAAAGAACCAAGACCTCGTCGTGAGCAAAGTGCAAGCGGATCACTTCGGGGCGAGCCAATTCCCCATCGAAATAGCACTCAAAGGCTTCTTGGACGTTTTCCCGGGTCTCCTCGATGGTCTCACCTTGTGTATGAATGCCATACCCATCGGCGCTGGCGGAATATCCACCATCCACTTCATCCTCAATGACTTCGAAAACGAACTCCGTCGAGGGCAACGTCACAACGGCCAACATATCCTGGCATTCTTCCCTTTCCAACCGTGTCTCGACCCGCCAGTAGGGTGGCGGGGTGCAGGTGGGGGCGGCGCGGTATCAGATGGCAGGTGGGATACACCTGATCCCAGTGCCCGGCGCATCTGGGCAGCTCCACGCAGCGGCATTTGCGGTGACTGGGCCTGACCCCGCCGCGGCCCTCGAGGATGTGGGCGCCGAGGTGATGGTGTGCTTGCTCACCGACGCCGAGATTGCCATGCGATTTCCCGACTACCCCGCATGGTTAGCCAACCCCGCACCCCACCAGGCTGTCCATCTGCCCATGGTCGATCAGGGGGTCACTGGCGACGACGTCGTCCGAAAGCTGGTGGGTGACATCAACCAGCACCTGGACCAGGGCACCGGAGTGATGGTCCACTGCGGGGCCGGTTACGGCCGGGCCGGAATCGTGTGCATCTCGGTGCTCACCTCTCGGGGAATGGACTTGGATAGCG
>VYDF01000134.1 GCA_009843565.1 Acidimicrobiia bacterium
CCACCATGATGACGAGGACCTGCTGCATCACATTGGCCCGGCGGCCCAGGTTCTCAGTCAGGCGCTCGATGGTTCCAGCGGCCCGGTCCGGATCCTCGAAGCCCAGCTGGCCGAGGTGGTCGGGGAGCAGCTCGCTCACCAGCCCGGTCTCGTGCATCCGGTCGAGTGTTTGGCGGTAAAAGATCCGCTGGTGGATCTCCCGAACCGAGGTCTGATGGCGGAGGTGGGAGGCCTGGAACGCTTCCAGGCTCTCAAAACCGGATGCCCGGGCCGCCCACTCTCGGTCGGCGTCGGCGGTGGGCAGCTCATGGGTCTGGCGCTCATCGCGGAGCTGCAACCGATGCTCCACCGTGCGGAGATGGATGTATGCCGTGGTGAAGTGGACGGCGTCGGCCTGGTCGATGTACTCCCCCCAGCTGAGCTGGCGCAGCGCGGTAAGGGTGTTGGGGGAGCGGATGGTGGGGTCGGTGCGGCCGTGTACTAGTTGCAAGAGCTGCACGGTGAACTCGATGTCTCGCAGCCCGCCGGGTCCCTTCTTGAGCTCCCGGTCGCCCTTGAGCTTCGCTGATTCCTCCACCCGCTTCTTCATGGCCTGAAGCGATGGAACCGTTTTGGCCCCCAGGTTCTCTTCCCACACGCCGGGCCGGATGGCGTCGAAGAAGGCATTGCCCACCTCGGGGTCGCCCGCGCACAGGCGGGTTTTGATGTAGGCCTGGCGCTCCCAGGCGTGGGCTCGCTGCTCAAAGTAGTGCCGGTAGGCGTCGGATGGCAGGCTGAGCGAGCCGGTCTGACCGTCGGGGCGCAGGTCGGTGTCCACTCGGTACACCGCGCCCTCGACTGTGAACGAGGTGAGAGCTTGTACCACCTTGCGGGCCCGCTTTACCGCCGCTTCGGTGCCGCCTTCGTGGACGAAGACAATGTCCACGTCGCTGGCATAGTTCAGCTCGTTGCCCCCCAGCTTGCCCATACCGATGATGGCCAGGGGCGGGCCCTCGTCGGCGATCTCCAAGGCCCGGGCGAAACAAGCATCGGCCAGCAGCGACAGCTCCCGGCCCACGGTGGCCAGGTCGGCCTCGCCCAGCAGATCTCGCAGTGCGATACGCAGAAGCTGACGGCGTTTCCATCGCCGCAATCCGTCTAGGGCGTCGTCATCATCGGGGGCAACCAACGAGATCTTCTCAGTGGCGAAGTCAGCGGGCGGATCGAGCACACCGAGCAAGCTGGGGTCGCGGCGCACCGCCTTGCTCATGCTGCGAGAGGCCCCGGCCAGCATGGCCGCCGCCCGGGCCCGGCGCTCGTCGGTGATGCCGAGATCGTCGATGAGCGACTGGGCATCCTCAGGCCAAGGGCAGGAGGCAATCAGATGTTCGATGTCCTGATCTCGGCCTTCAGCTTCCATATGGCCCCATGCTACGAGCAGTCCCCAAGAACCGTATTCTTCTCAGACATGAGCACTCCGGTCGGTCCCTATTCCCCCATCGTTCGTGCGGGGGATTTTCTCATCTGCTCCGGCCAGATCGGCATCGCCGACGGAGCCCTGGTGCCCGGTGGGCTCATCGCCCAGTTCCGCCAGGCGGTGGCCAACGCCGAGGCCGTGCTGGCCACCGAAGGGGCAACCTTGGCCGACGTGGTCAAAGCCACTGTTTTCCTGATCCACATGGACGATTTCGGCGCCATGAACAACGCCTACATCGAGTGCTTCGGCGACAACCGCCCGGCCCGCTCCGCCGTAGGCGTCGCCGCCCTCCCCCTCGGCGCCCTGGTGGAAATCGAACTCTGGGCCTACTCCGGCTGAGCGACTACCGCTCCCAGCGGGAGAGGCCGAATCGGTAGCCTACGGATCTCACGGTGGTGATGAGGCCGGCGTGTTCTTCGCCCAGCTTGGCCCGCAGACGGCGCACGTGGACATCCACGGTGCGGGCGCCGCCGAAGTAGTCGTAGCCCCACACCCGGCTGAGCAGCGTCTCGCGGGTGAACACCTTTCCTGGCGAGCTGGCCAGGAACTTCAGCAGCTCGTACTCCATGTAGGTGAGATCGAGGGGTCGGCCTGTAATCGACGCTTGGTAGGTCTCTACGTTCAACACCAACGGCCCGTACTCGATGAGCTCTGGACGCAGGGCGGCCCCCGACCGCCACACCAAATGGGCCAGCCGGGCCTCCAGCTCCCGTTGGTGGAAGGGAGTGAGGCAGAAGTCGGCGTAGAGGTCGTCGCGCATCTCCAACTCGTCCAGATGAGCTCCCGAGACCAGCAGCAACACCGGGATGTCCAGCCCCCGCCGATTCAGCGCTCGACAGAATCCGAAGGCATCTTCGGGGTTGTCATCCACCGCCACCACCGCTCCCAACCACCGACCTTCGGGTTCGTGGGCGTTTTCCACTGCCTTCCAGTTGTAGCCGCCCAAATCCAGCGTGCGCACCAGCTCTGGTGGCGGTGGATCAGGGAAGACCAACAGGGGCTCGGTCACCATCGTCACCAGGTATTCAGATACCGGCGGAGTTCAAAGGGGGTGACCTCACGGCGATACTCGGCAAACTCAGCCCGCTTGTTGCGCAAGAACCACTCGTGAATGTGCTCGCCCAGCACCTCGGCCATCAGCGGTGATTCCTCCAGCACATCCAGCGCCTCCGACAGCGACATGGGCAGCTCCTCAAAGCCCTTGGCCCGTGCCTGTCCTCTGCTCATGGTGTAAAGATCGGCAGCCGCCTCGGCGGGCAACTCGTAGCCCTCCTGCACCCCCTTCAGGCCCGCGGCCAGCACTGCGGAAAACGCCAGGTAGGGGTTGGCGGCCGAGTCCAAGGCCCGGTATTCCACCCGGGTGGACGATTCCTTGCCCGGCTTCACCACCGGCACCCGCACCAGCGCCGATCGGTTGTTGCGGGCCCACGACACAAAGGTGGGGGCTTCATCGCCGGCCACCAGCCGCTTGTAGCTGTTCACCAGCTGGTTGGTCACCGCAGTGATTTCCCGAGCGTGATGCAGAAGGCCGGCGATGAACGCCTTGGCTGTTTTCGACAGCCCGTAGTCGTCGCCGGCGTCGTGGAAGGCGTTGACGTCGTTCTCGAACAGCGACATATGGGTGTGCATTCCCGATCCCTGCACCCCGTTGAGCGGTTTGGGCATGAACGTGGCGTGCAGATCACGGTCCAAGGCCAGCTTGCGCACCACCAGTCTCAGCGTCATCACGTTGTCGGCCATGCTCAGCGCCTCGGTGTAGCGCAGGTCTATTTCGTGCTGGCTGGGGCTGTCCTCGTGAAACGAGTACTCCACCGGGATGCCCATGGCCTCCAGCATCGTGATGGTGCGCTTGCGCAGTGGGCTGGCCACATCGGCAGTCGTCAAGTCGAAATAGGAGGCGTTGTCCAGCGGGACGAGCGGCTGTTCGGGGTCGCCATGGCGGAAATAGAAGAACTCCACCTCGGGCGCGGTGTAGAACGTGTAGCCCATCTCGGCCGCCTTGGCCAGGCTGCGGCGCATCACCCAGCGGGGATCCCCCTCAAAGGGAGTGCCGTCGGGGTTGCGGATGTCGCAGAAGATACGCCCAGAGGGCTCCTCGGGATCGGCCCATGGCAACAGCTCGAATGTGGACGCGTCGGGCACGGCCAGCACGTCGCTCTCCTGCACCCGGGAGAACCCATCGATGGCCGAGCCGTCGAATTGCAGTCCCTCGTCAAAGGCGTCGGCCAACTCGGCCGGAGAGATGGCCACCGACTTGAGCTGGCCCAGCACGTCGGTGAACCAGAGCCGGATGAGGCGCACACCTCGCTCCTCCACCGTACGAAGCACGTAGTCCTTTTGCGGTTCCATAGGAGACCACCAGAGTGCCCTGCCAGGGCTCGCTGGCGCCAGCCCATTGGCAGCGTTCACAAAGCCTTCACAAACGGGAAAATCTCTGGAAACTCACATGTGCGACGATGAGCCTTCCGCTTGAAAGCAAGCGGCAATTCCATAGAGGCACGATGAGCCGTGCCCTTGCCGCTTGTGGGAGAGTAAGGGCCGAAAAAGGAGGAACCCACTGTGTCAACTCCCCAAGAAGTCATTGCGCTGGCGGCATCCGAGGGTGCCGAGTTCGTGGACATGCGCTTCACCGACGTACCCGGTGTGCAGCACCACTTCTCGCTCCCCATCCGCGAGCTGACTGAGTCAGTGTTCGAGGAGGGCCTCGGATTCGACGGCTCGTCGGTGAGCGGATTCCAAACCATCGACGCCTCTGACATGCTCCTCATCCCCGATCCCGACACGGCGATCTTCGACCCGTTCATGAAGCGCAAGACCCTGGTTCTGCTGTGCGACGTAAAGGATCCCGTCACCGGCGAGATGTACGGCAAAGACCCACGCGGCGTGGTGCGCCGCTCCCTGTCATACCTAGCCAGCACCGGCATCGCCGATGCCGCCTACTTCGGGCCAGAAGCCGAGTTCTTCATCTTCGACAGCGTGGCCTTCCAGAACCAGCCCGATGTGTCCGGCTATCAGATCCGCTCGGCTGAGGGCATCTTCGAGAGCGGTCGCCCCTCGGTGAACGGCGCACCCAGCCCCGGCCACCGCATCCCCTACAAGGGGGGATACTTCCCGCTGGCCCCCATGGACACCTTCCAAGATCTCCGTTCGGAGATGGTGGTGGCCCTGGAGTCGGTGGGGATTCCCATCGAAGTCCAGCACCACGAGGTGGGCACCGCTGGCCAGGCCGAAATCGACATGGTGTTCGACGAGATGCTGGCCATGGCCGACAAGGTCCAGCTCTACAAATACGTGGTGAAGAACGTGGCTCGCGAGCACGGCCGCACCGTCACGTTCATGCCCAAGCCCATCTACGGCGACAACGGCTCGGGTATGCACACCCACCAGTCGCTGTGGAGAGACGGCGACACGCTCATGTACGACGAGCGGGGCTACGCCGGACTGTCCGACCTGGCCCGGTGGTACATCGGTGGCCTGCTGGCCCATGCCCCGGCCATCCTGGCCTTCGCCGCTCCCACCACCAACTCCTATAAGCGGTTGGTGCCCGGCTACGAGGCACCGGTGAACCTGGCCTATTCCCAGCGCAACCGGTCGGCGGCCATCCGCATCCCGCTGATCTCCGACAACCCCAAGGCCAAGCGCTTGGAATTCCGGTGCCCCGACCCCAGCGCCAATCCCTACCTGGCGTTCGCGGCCATGCTGATGGCCGGCATCGACGGCATCCAGAATCAGATGGACCCGGGCGATCCGCTGGACAAGAACATCTACGACCTGCCCCCCGAAGAGGCCGCCGGCATCGAAACCGTGCCCGGTTCGCTGAGCGCGGCGCTGGACGCCCTCGAGGCTGACCACGACTTCCTCTTGGCCGGCGACGTGTTCAACTCTTCGCTGATCGAGTCCTACATCGAGGTCAAACAGGAAGAGGTGGACGCGGTCAACCTGCGGCCCCATCCGCTTGAGTACGAGCTGTACTACTCCATCTAGTACCTCTGGCTAAACCCGTGGGCCCTCGGCCCCTCTAGCCTGTACTCGTGGCCATGCTGCGAGTGGCTCTATGCCAGATCAACTCAGTGGTTGGCGACATCAATGCCAACACCAATCGCATTCTCGCCGCGCTCGCGGCTGCAGAAGAGGCTGGATGCCATGCCGCGGTCTTCCCCGAACTGGCGATAACCGGGTATCCCCCCGAGGATTTGGTGCTCAAGCGCAGGTTTGTCCAGGACAGCCGCAAGGCCATGGACAACATTGCCGCCCAATCCAGCTCATGCACCGCGGTAGTTGGCTTCGTGGACAGCGCCGATGGCTGCCACAACGCTGCGGGCATCGCCTCTGGTGGGCAATTGCTCGGCATTTACCACAAACGAGAGCTGCCCAATTACGGAGTCTTCGACGAACGCCGCTACTTCCGACCCGGGCTGGGAGCACCTGATCCTCATCTGATCGCTGGAGTAGCGGTGGGGGTGTCGATTTGCGAGGACGCCTGGGTATCAGAGGGGCCGATGGCCCAGATGGCAACCGCCGGTGCCGAGGTGATCTTCAACTTGAATGCCTCGCCCTACCACGTGGGAAAACTGGATCAGCGCTTGGATGTCCTCCGCATGAGGGCCGCGGAAACTGGCTGCGCCATCGTTTATGCCAATTTGGTGGGCGGCCAAGACGAACTGGTGTTCGATGGCGCCTCGCTGGTCATGGCCGCCGACGGCCGCGTCATCGCTCAGGCAGCCCCATTCCAAGAGAACCTCTTGGTTGCCGAGCTCGAGGTGGCCGACCGACCCGAACTGCCGCCGCCTCCTTCCATATCCCAGGAGATCAACTCGGTGCATCCCGGCTTGGGAGAGCTCGATGAGCAGTACGAGGCCCTCGTGCTGGCCACCCGGGACTACGTACACAAGAACGGCTTCACCGATGTGGGCGTTGGCGTATCCGGTGGCATCGACTCCTCGCTGGTGGCGGCCATCGCCACCGACGCGCTGGGCGCCGACCATGTCCACGGCGTGCTCATGCCCTCCCGCTATTCCAGCGACCACTCGGTGGCTGATGCCGAAGCCCTGTGCCGGAACCTGGACATCGACTACCGGATCATCCCGGTGGAGCCCGGTCACCAGGCGTTTCTCGACATGCTGGCCCCGTCGTTCCACGGCTTGAACTCCGATCTGGCCGAGGAGAACGTGCAGTCTCGCATTCGGGGGACGCTGCTCATGGCCCTGTCCAACAAATTCGGCTGGCTGATCTTGACCACTGGCAACAAGAGCGAGAGCGCCGTGGGCTATTCCACCCTGTATGGCGACACTGCCGGGGCTTACGCCGTGATCAAGGATCTCTGGAAGCTCCAGGTCTACGCCTTCGCCCGCTACCGCAATGAGCGAGCCGGTTGTGACCTCATTCCCGAAAACGTGCTGAGCAAGCCGCCCTCAGCCGAGCTGCGACCCGATCAGCGAGACGACCAGAGCCTGCCGCCTTATGACGTGCTTGATCCGCTGCTGGAGGCCTATGTGGAGGGCGACCTAACCCCTGCCGACCTCTGCGGGCAGGGTTACGCACCAGAGTTGGTCCACCGCATCACCGGTTTGGTGGACCGAGCCGAGTACAAGCGCCGTCAAAACCCGCCCGGAGTGCGCATCACCGCCAAGGCCTTCGGCCGGGACCGCCGATTGCCCATCACCAACCGCTATCGAGGCGGAGACTGATGGCGGTTGAAACCCCGGAAACGCTGCTTCCGTTCTTTGGCAGCAATCGAGGCGGAGACTGAGCATGGACATCGAGCAGTCGGCCGATGCCTGTGGTGGCTTGGCCTGGATTTCGGGGAGGCTGTTCGAGATCCAAGGCCGTTTGGCCACTGAAGTGGAGGTGCTGGATTCACGAACCCGAGCGCTGCTGGCCCGCTCCAGTCGGCGCCATGGCCAGCACGCCCAGTGGTGGCGTGGCCTGCTGCCTGATTCGCCGGCCTTGGCTGGCGCCGATCGGATTCGTCCCCCCACCCACGTTTGGGAGCGCCTAGCGGACCATATCCAAGATGCAGCGCCGACTGACGCGGTTGCCGCCATCTACGAGGTGGCTCTGCCCCAGTTGATCTTTGTGATCGAGCATTTGGGCCATGACCTGTCGCCGGTCAGCGACGGAGCCGTGATTCGCACAGCGCGCATGGTGGCTGCCGACTTAGCCGAAGAGCGATACGACTCAAAAGATGTGTGGAATCCCCCCAATATCCCCTCTGATGGAGACCTCGAAGAGCTGGCGATTCGCTTTGTTGACGACTATCGCGAAAAAAGATGGCCTCCGCTGGTGACGCATCCGCGATGAAGCGGGTATCCTTATCGGCTAAGCATTGTCCGTGTCTCTGCTCGGTCAGCGTCGACCGTTTCGACAGCGGCACCGGTGACTCCACGGATTATCGGGCCCAAGGACTATCGGGAAGGGGTGGCTGTGCCGAAAGAGCGTGTTGAGCGAGACGACGAGGATCTCGTTCGTCTCTATCTGACCGATATCGGCCAGTACCCGCTGCTCACCAAAGACGACGAGGTTGAGCTGGCCCAGAAGATCGAAGAGGGCAACGAAGCCCAGGCGCTCCTAGACCAAGACAAGCAGAACGAGCCCGGTGGCTCTGAGCGTCTGACGCCCGCTCGTCGCCGCATTCTGCGCCGCCAGGTCAAAGTGGGCGAGCAAGCTGAGCGTCGCTTCGTTCAGTCCAATCTGCGCCTGGTGGTGTCCATCGCCAAGAAATACCAGGCGTCCGGCCTCCCTCTGCTGGATCTGATCCAAGAGGGCAACCTTGGACTCATGCACGCGGTGGAGAAGTTCGACTGGCGCAAGGGCTTCAAGTTCTCCACCTATGCCACCTGGTGGATTCGCCAGGCCATCACCCGAGGCATCGCCAACACCGGGCGCACCATTCGCCTGCCGGTCCACGCCGGCGACACTTTGGCCCGCCTCCAGAAGGCTCGAGCCAACCTGGAGAAGAAGCTGGGCCGTCCGGCCACCCTGGCCGAGCTGGCCGTGGAGGTGGACCTCTCCGAGGAGAAGGTCACCGAGGCCCTGCGCTTTGCCGCCGAGCCGTTGTCGCTGAGCGAGCCACTGCGTGAAGACGGCGACGCCGAACTAGGCGACGTGGTGGAAGACCGATCCGCCGAATCTCCCTTTGAGGTGGCTGCCACTGCGCTCCTACCCGAGGAGATCACCCGCCTGCTCGGCCCCCTCGACGAGCGGGAGAGGGAGATCCTCAAGCTCCGCTTCGGCCTCGATCGCGGCGAGCCCCGCACCCTCGAAGAAGTTGGCGAGCACTTCAACCTCACCCGCGAGCGCATCCGCCAAATCGAGGCGAGAGCCATGTCCAAACTCCGCCACCCCAGCAGCGACACCGGCGCCCGCGACCTCCTAGCTGTCTAACCC
>VYDF01000071.1 GCA_009843565.1 Acidimicrobiia bacterium
GGCCATGGTCGCTTTGGTGGTGCTGTTCCCTGTTCAGTTCTTTCTCTTGGGCTGGCCCCTTTTGGGGGCGGCCTTCTGGCTCACCGGCGGATTCTGGCGGGTTCTTGGGCGTCGGCTGGCCGTAGTTCTGGTTCCTGACGCCCGGCATAACGGACAACTACAGCGCCGAGCTGGCCCGTCGAATGCTCGACGCCGCGGCCTGACCCCCGGCCAGCTCGGGCTACAGCCCCCAGCTGGCCTAGGCCCATTCCTGAGGCCCATGACGGCCACCGCATCTCGACAACCTTCGAGCTGCACAGAATCGACGACGTGACAGAGGCCCCTGATCCCGCCGGCTGCGAGATCTGGAAGAGAGACCCGGACCACAGGGTGCCCGCGCCTGGTAACGATGCGGCGTCGTCAAGGCAAGTTTTTGAAGGATTGGGGAGGGGCACACTCCCCGGATCGATGCATCCTGTCCCCACAAGGAATGGGGTGTAGTGTCAATCCGGGTAACACGAAGCGGGTACCGGCTCTTTGAGCCGGGCATGAGAGACCGGGGGTATGACATGTTGTCGTCTTTGAGTGCGATACAGCGTGGAGGCGTGTACATCTTGTTTGGAGGGGTGGTATCCGCCGTCGGCAGGGCGCTTAAGCCGGGGGTTCTCGTCGACAGTGTGGACTGGAACGACCTCGAAGGACTGGTCGACGCGATGGCCGACAACGAGGTTCTCACCCTTACCTCAGCGGTCTTGTACGCCTTTGGTCTGATGTTCGTCCTCACCGGTCTCAACAGCGTGAGGCACTTCGTGACCGACCAAGGCCTGGTTGGGGACATGGTCCGCGGCGGGACGCTGCTGGGTATGCTGTCCATCTTTGTCGTCGGCTTGATTGAAGGGTTTGACCATATGGCGGTCAGAGCACTGGACGACGGCATCGGCGGCAATCCCGGTGAGTTGGCTGTGGCAATGCAGTCGGCCAAGCTCGGAATTGTCTTGATTACTTGGCCGATTCTTTATGCGTCAATCGGCGTTGCCGGACTCGGTGGCTTGCGGCTGCTGACTGATGGCTTGCACCGAGCCGTACAGGGCATCGCTTCGCTGGTGATGCTGGCGACCGCAGTGCTGCTCCTGATGGCCGCGTCATTGGAGTCCAATGACTTCTGGAGCGTCATCCAAACCATCACCGCCATCTTGCTGGCAATCTGGATCATTGCGCTGAGCCATGCGGCCTACAACGGCAAGATTTCTCCTTCGAGTTCGTAGCTAGCCTGACAACACCATCGGCAGTGTCCCGTCAGCAACGGCCGCATCTCGGTTTCTCTTGCCCGAGGCGCCCCGCTGGCGGGTGGGCCAACCATGGGTCTTTGTCGTGTTTGATGACCTAGTGGCTGTCGTGCTTGGGGTTGGCGAGAATCTGCCCTCGAATGCCGCTTGTGATTCTCGGGGAATGATGCTACCGCCGATGGCAGTCCAAATTATCTCGTTGTGTTCATGTCTGTGTAGTGCCACCGACCCTTGTGCGTTGCCGCCTCCATAGTCAGAGGTGCGGCATTAGTCCTGTTGTTAGCCTGTCTGGTCAGCGATGCGGTTTCCCCGCAGCCCGGAACGGGGGTGGCTGCAGACTGCGCTAGGGCCTCCAGCCCCAGCCCAGGCGCGACCGGAGATGCACAGGCCCTTGCTGCGCGACTCGATACTGCCTCTTCGTCGGTGGCTGCGAGCAGTGTGGAGCCGCAGTCAACCCCAGAGGTCGAAGTCTCGGTTGCGCGAGACCGGGACTGCTCGCCTCCCAGGCGACTTCCGGCTCTTGGATGCATTGCCGGTGGTGGCAGGCATGGAGATCTCTCAGACTGCGTTTTCTTGCGCCCATGAGGTTGGCCTGGCATTTGGCGATGACACTGCGGCGATGGCGGCTCTGGTATTGCGAGACATCCAGGGTCCGTTGCTGCTGTTGGATTCCGGGGTCAACGCAAACCTGGTGAATGAGCTCAAACGATTGGGCCCGGAACGCCTCGATGCCGCTGGGATCGACGGTCGGGTGCCTCGCTACGCGCCGCCTGATCTTTTGGTGGAGCAGCTACCGGTCACCGGCGGTGCCGATTCCCCACCCGATGGGGCTACCCACAGCCGAGTGTGGATTGTCGGTGACAGCGAGCATGCCGAGGCTGTTGCCCGCCCAGTCGATGTGGGAGTGGTGGCGGCAACCGGCGACCTGCGGGCACTATCGCCTTCAGCACGCGACGCCATATCAGGTGCTGCGGTGGTGGACGTGCTCACCTATCACGGCGAAAACGGGGCGTGGCAGTTAGAAGTCGTCCGGCGGGGCGATGAACTGCCCGGTGCCGGACTCTTGCTGTTCGGGACCGACTACGCGAACCCCGTGCGCCGCTTGATCGCGGTTTACGGCCATCCGCTGACATCGGCTCTCGGCGTGCTCGGAGAACAAGCCCCCGAGCAGGCGGTTCAGCGCCTCCGGTCAATAGCCGAGGGCTGCGAAGCCGACGGGCTGGTGGTACTGCCGGCGTTCGAGATCATCGCCACCATTGCCTCCGCTGGCGATGACGGGGAATACTCGAACGAGACCACCAAGGATCTGATCAGGCCCTGGGTCGAGGCGGCAGCCGCCCACTGAGTGCACATCGTGCTGGATCTGCAACCAGGCCGATTCGATTTCCTCACGCAGGCCAGAATCTACGAGGAGTTCTTGCGGCTGCCCCATGTCGGTCTTGAGCTGGATCCTGAGTTGAGGCTCAAATCCCAGCAGGTGCACCTTGCTCACATCGGCACCGTTGACGCCGTGGAGATCAACTTGGTTTCTGAGTGGCTGGCCTAAATCGTCCGCCAGCACGCTCTGCCTCAAGGGCTGCTGGTAGTCCACCAATTCCGGTTCTCCATGATCACCAACCGCGAGCACATCGATATTCCCCCGAGCTCGCGGTGCTCATACACACGGACGGCCAAGGCCCTCTGGGAGCCAATTGCAGCACTTGGAACGCGCTCACCAGCCGACACGACGCCGAACGCCTCCATTGGGGTGGAAGAACTTCTACGACGAGGACACCCCCATGGCTACCTCGGCCCAGGTCTTGGAGCTATGGCCCACACCAGTGTTCGTATCGTTCCAATAGCGGTCTTAAACCTGGTGTCCGCCGCTCGTCAGTAGATGGCATCCACGTTGGGTCGCCCCAGCGCATCGCAGCGGACGGGCCCTGTGATGGTGAGATGGGGACCGTCTGGAACGAACCCCCGTCGCGACCGCCGATACAGCTTGCTTGCATCCTGCCTGGGTGCCAGAGGACAGTGCGCAGCGCGCGGGCTCGGAAGCCGTCAAACTAGCGGGGATCGCATTGGGAATCTTGGTGGTGCTGCTGTTGGCGGCTGGCGCGGCGTATCTTCCCTTTGCTGATCGCGGAGGTTCTGACACGCCCGAGGGAGCGGTTTCCAGGTTTCTGGGCGAAGACACCGACAGGGGGATGTTGGACCGCTTGGCCTCGGTCGCCCCGGCTGAAATCACTTCCGCGGTCGGCACGCTACACAAGGCGACCGCTGGCGGCGCGGATGAACCCGACGGGGGTCTGCTGGGCATCGTCGACGGGTTCAGCTTGAACGCATCCAACCTGGAGATGGAGGTGACGGCGCGCCACGACGAGGTTGCCATGGTAACGCTCACCAGCGGAACCATCACTATCGGTCACAAAGGCGGGGAGCAGACCACCTTGTCTGTCGAGCAGTTGCACCTTGAACTAGTTCGCCTCGTCGGGGAGGCCAACAACGAGATCAGCATCCCGACGCTCCGCCTGTTCCCGCCCGACAGCTTGTTCTTGATGACCGTGGAAAACGGTGGGGAATGGTATGTGAGCCCGAGCTACACGGCCGCCGAGTACGGACGGCTGTTCTTCGGGCTGCCCGAAGGCGACTATGCCAGGTCGCGAGAGGCCGCTGAGCCTGGGGCAGAGTCGCCTTCGGCGGTGATCGGCGACATTGTGGAACGGGTGAATGGCCTGCCAGTGCAGGCCCACTGGAACGCGCTGGTCGCCGGCGACACAGAACCATACGCTGATGTGCTCGAACCGCTGCTCCCGCCCGATGAGCTCGGCGCGTTCATCGACTACCTGCCCGCCTACCGTGAGCTGGAGGACAGGTTCGGCGAAGCGGTCTCCGAAGCCATGGACGGTGCCCCGAGCGACCTGTCCACCGAGAATCTGCTAGCCGACATCGAGGTGACGGGCAGGCTGCGTCTGGAGATGGATATCGCCGAAGTACGACAGGGCGGAGGCACCGCCGTGCTGTCATTCCAATCTGGGTGGCTGTATGGCCGTCTGCTATTGGACACCGGGCAATTGCAGTGGTTGGAGGCTGGTGAGATTGCACCCGTGGAGATCGAGATCGATGTACGCTGGCACGGGTTGTGCATATCGGGGACGATCACCGGCACCGAGCAGGGGCAGCCACCCGAGGAGTTCCCGTTCACAGAGTGCCCGCCCGATGAAGCTCTGCCTGACGGGTTCGACGAAGCGTTCATCATCGTGCCCGAAGTGGACGGAACCTGGTATCTGAGCTGGCTGAGAACCCTCGGGGCGCACGCCGAAATGTTCTTGCAGCACCGAAAGAGGTAACCATGCCCCTGATGGGACGGTAAAGGCTGCTGGCCAACCGAGACGGTGGCGCTGCGAGCACCAACAAGGGCCTGTGCCGTTCGAGCTGGCAGCGATGCGGGACCTCCATTGGTGAAGTTCAACCCCGATCTTGCTGAGCAGTAGCGTTCGCGGTGATGCATCGGGTTCGGCAGGTGTTGGCGGCGGCGGTTGCTGTTGCGCTGCTCGTCTCAGGGTGCGACAGGGGTGCCAACGACACCGCCGTGACGACTATTGGGTTGTTGAGCGCGGCGCTGGCTGACACGGCGGAGGCATCGGAGGCGTCGAGCTATCGGGAATCCATCTCATTCGGTGTGGTGTGGAATATAGAAGGCGAAGAGATTTCGACCGGGCTCGACGAGAAAAGACCAGTGGTTGTCAGCGAGATAAGCCCCGAACGGGATTACTCCAGATTCAACATGGGAACCTTCATGAAGCAGCTCTTTGGATTTCTGCCTCCTGGATTTGATGAACTCGAAATCGAGGTGTGGTCCGACGATGAGCGGGCCGTAATGGACACCACCGCACTCCAGCAACTGGCCGACGCGGAACCTCGCATTGACCTGGGGCCGATGGCGCCCGGTGTGTTCTCCATAAATTGGGCCGCCATCGAGGCAGACAGCACCGAGCTGAAGGCGGCACTATCGGGTTCTTCGTCCCCCGATTTGAGCGAGATGGCGAAGAGCCTGCCCGCGGCATTGATCACAATCGAGCACACGTCCAACGATCCCTCCACATTTGTCGGCACCACGACCTCGGCGAGGCTGAACGAGGCCCTGGGCTGGAACACTGAAGAGGAAGCCCGTTACGACGCTGCCGACTTTGGCATGGACTTCTCCGCAGATCCTGATGAACTGGCCGAACTCTTTCTCGATTTCTACGAGACCAACACGGTTGAGGTGGTGATCGAGCTTGACGAGCGGGGCTTGCTGAGCGTTCTCTGGACCGATGAGGACTTATCAGGCATCTTCCGGATCATTGCCGAATCCGAGGATCTCCGAGCCGAGTTCAGCGAAGAAGAGGCAGAGGTGTTCGACTCCATCGAGTTCAGAATGGTGACTCGGGTGGCCTATGAACCGGATGCCGACATCGAGGTGCCGCTTCCGCCGCCGACAGATGAAGACCGCACCGAGGAGTGGCGCGAGTTGCTGGTCGTACCCAATCTTGATGGTTGGGCCTGGGTCCACCCCCTTGGGTTCGACGTACAGGAGTGGGCCGCCTGACCCGCAGACGCAGCCGACCTAACCGCTCGTGCCATCGCCGCCGACCTCGTCGGCCAAGCACTTGTCACTGTCGGCCGCCGAGTTGCCCGAATGTTTGTTGAAGGTGAGATACCCCGCGGAAACGGCCAGAAGGGCTCCTGCGACCAGCACCATGTAGAGCCCCGGCTTCGGTTATGGGTCCATGAAGTCCGGCGCGTCGACGCCACCGTGGGCAATATTGATCGCGCCGACGAAAGTGATCACCATCCCGGCCAGCAAACCCAGCGCGCTGATCATCCTTCTGCTTCACTGAGCGAACCAAGCAGCACGCAATGCTCCAATTCCAGAGGAGACCAGTACCGTGGTCTCCGGCGTGTCGGAATCGTCGACGAAAGAGTCGGAAAAGGGACCGCTAACAGTAGCGCAGGGCAGAAGCGCTCCAATGACGGCGAGCACAGCCGACCGCCCGGCAGCCCAGCACAAGGCAACAGCTGGGCGGCTGTTCACTGGAGGCCCCGTGCAAGCGACAGTACCAAGCTTCCCCCGAGGGCTTCACGGGAGGGGCCGGACAATGGGGCGTCGCCCACAACACCGGTCGGGGTTGGAAGCGTCAGAAGTGACCATAGAGGCCGTGTACGCGTGTGGCGGGATTTCGGGCCGTTGGGTTCTGTGGCTGTTGAAGGTGGGTTGCGCTCTGCGTCGCCCTAGTCGTGAGAGCGCTGGTGCTTGCTGTGACTCCGATCAGAAAGCTCCTGGGTTTAGGTCATTCCTCTCGGCTTGCGAGTCCTTCGTTCGACCTTGAGGAAACTATCGCCCGCGAACGCCTTCTCGAGGTCGGTGCCTTGGAAATCGCCAGGCACTTCGCCAGTGGTGACGTAGAGATACAGCGCCATCTTGAATATGCCAACGATTGCCGACATGGCCACAATGACCACCAGCAGCCAGGCCACGCCGACACCGATTCCGACGAATAGCGCCGCCGTACTTCCCAGCCCTGCAAGCACGACAAGGGCCGCCAGCGCAAGACCTGGCAGAAAGATGAGAATCCCGATGAGTTCGAATCCCACTTGAGCAATCAGGCTCTTTCCCCAGGTCTTGCGGAATAGGTGGAAAGAGCGTTTACATGAAGCAATCGGGCCGGTTTCTTCTACTACCAGAATCGGTACGACGAGGTAGGTGACGAAGTACCAAATGGACTCAAGCACGACTGCCACGATCATCGATCCGAACGCGGCGAATGGGCCGACCACCGGGATATTGCGACCAGCCTGTTCCATGTGGCGGAATATTCTTGGGAGCCGGTACATCAATTCGAAGACCACACCGACCAAGCCTGCGAGGATGGCCCATGGCACGATGACGTGAAGACGGGCGTTGGCTGCTGATATGCAGCGCTCGAATGTTGGTGTCCTGCCTTGGAACCGCTCCCAGGCTCCAATGGTCAGCGCGGTGGTGAAGTAGATCGACGCAAAGGTGCAAAGCAGAACGCCGACGACTAGCCCGACCCACACGATCGGCTCAACTGCCCATTTTTCGGGGTCGTCAACCGTGCCGAGACTGAGCCCCGTCGTAGTGGCCCACACCACCATCCAGACGACAACGCTGATTACCGCCGTAGCAGCGAGGGACAAGGCCGGAAAGGCCATAAGGAACCTGTCCCGCTTCAGCACTTCATATGAAGTCGAGGCCAAGACTCTCGTCCGCCTGAAAGTGTCCTTCGGCCTTTGCTTGGTACTTGCTTGCGCTTGCATCGGGGACTGTCGCCTGAGGATGCCCATCAAGACGAGCATAAGCGGTGGGAGGAGCATGCATTGGATGGATGCCGAAAAGCAGATCGGAGATTCCTATGAGATGGGGCCGAAAGCCCAGATAGGTGAGATCAGCTTCGATCTCTCACTCAGGCGGTGGTCCAGGGGTTTCGCGTAGAGCTGAAGTGGGATTCCGCTGTCATGAACCGTGGAAAGTTCAAGCTGACGGGATTGTCGTCCGTATGGAGTCAAGGGAGCCGTCGTTGACCCACAAGGCCAGGGGAAATTTGGGCGGAGGATTTGGCTGATGGCGATGAGGCGCGGGTGGCAATGGAGACTGACCGGAATGGATTGCCGCTTAGTCCTGTTTGGGCTGCGACTCAGTTGAATGGAAGCACTCTTCGACCACCTCGTAGGCAGTTTGGACGAACGCATTGCAGCAGCATTGCTCTATTCCTTTTTACCATGCTCGTCCGGCAATCAATTTGAGGATGTGGTTTAGGTCAGGAATCCCCGTCGGCACTTCCAAGCAATAGACACGTCCTCGTGACCGGGGCGCGATACCCGCCTCGGCGAGCAGTGCGTCTGCGTCGTCATCGATCTCGGCTTGCTCATCTAGCGTTCTCGGACGCTCATGCGTGTGTGTCTTGCCAGTTGCAAAATCATGGCGGTGTGTCTTGGTTCTGTACATCGCAGCTGGCATCCAAGTGCGCCTGCTGGGGCCAAATCGCTGGCAGGAAGATCCTCATAGGGACATCTGACTCCATGAACATCTTGGAGCTTCGTCGTCCATGGGCGGGAGGATCGCTGATTCCCAAATTGTTGGCGCTGACGAGGCCCGACGGCATCGGGAGGGTAGTCGATTTGGCCGTCGGGCCCGCCGGTGTTGCCGCTGTTGGAATACAGGAACCGCCATACACCGCGTCTGAAGCCGAGTTCGCCCTGCCCGACGTCCGCATAGAAAAAGACGGCTATGAGCTACGCTATAACGAGCCCGAAGGCGGCATCACACTGTGGGATCTAACCGGCGACGATGCCGTCTATGTCTTCGATGCCGAGACTCTGCAAAGCGAGGGTCAGCCAGAGGGCACACGAGAAGTCGAGAACGAAAAAGGCCTTTTGGTGGTGGAGTTCCTCGACCCCGAATCCGGCGATGTCCTCGTCGCTTTATC
>VYDF01000252.1 GCA_009843565.1 Acidimicrobiia bacterium
CATCGGTCACCACCCCGACGAATTCTTGGCCCTGCGTGTACCCCTCCGGGGTCGTGGACAAGAACACCAGTTGCACACCGGCATCGACGGCGGGCCGGAAGCCTTCTGCCGCGGATACCGGGTCGATGGTGAGGCTGAGGATGATGTCGGGGTTGAGCGCCATTGCCGTTTCGACATCGTTGGCCTGCTGGGCCGCGTCGAAACCGGCCTCGGTTTCCACCACAACGTCGATGCCCATCTCGGCGAAGGCGTCGCGCGCCCCCTGGCTCACCGCGTTGGTGAAGGCTCCGGAGATGTGCCAGAGCAAGGCGGCGGTGTAGCCGCCCTCTTGGATCTGGGCCAGCTCGTCGGCGGTCAGTTGGATGTCGCCCGACGGACTGGCTGGTTCGCCGTTCGGACCCTGGGTTACCGGAGCCTCCCTGGCCGGAGCCTCCTCTTCGGTGGGCTCAGGCTCGGGCTCTGGCTCAGGCTCGGGTTCGTCAGGCGGTTCGGGTGCTGCGGTGGGCGCGGCGGTTGCCGGCGCGGCCGGGGCTTCGCTGCCGCCGTCATCGTCGTCGTTGCCGCAAGCCGCGGCCACCAAGACGAAGACGGCAAGCAGTGCGCTCAGTACGAGCCATCGCGATCTCTTTCGTGGTTGCATGGGTGTCTCCTCTTTCAGTTGATGGTTGGGGCTGGTTCGAGTCCGCACCACGACGCCACAAAATGGGCGAGGGTACGGGTGGCGGCTACGAGTTCGTCGATGTCCACGCGTTCAAACGGCGTGTGGGCGTGGGAGATGTCACCGGGAGCGAAGTACACGCCTGGTATGCCGTACGCGGAAAGGAACGACTTCTCCGACCAGTACGGCGCGGCCTCTATTCGGGGCACATCGCCGGTGATCGCAGTGATCGACGCGCCCAGGGTTTGCACCGCGGGATGGTCAGAAGGGGTTTCGTCGGGCGTGCCTCCAACCGGGTGATCCCGGGGGGCGGTGAACTCCACCGAGGCTTCGACTCCGTGATCTGAGGCCACCCGGGCGGTGATGTCTCGGATGGATTGGGCGGCGGCGTCAAGGCTCTCGTGGGGGAGGATCTTGCGGATCAAAGACAGATCGAATCGCCCGGGCACGGCGATGCTCTCCCCCGAGCGGACCTCGGTGACGAGGAGGAATGCCTCCCCAATCAGAGGATGCGCTGGTTGGGATCGGAGGCTGTCGGAATGCTCCCAGAGCGCGGTCAGGAGGTGGTGGCCGGCTCTCAAGGCGTCCACCCCCAACTCAGGACGTCCGAAGTACGCCGACTGTCCGGTGAGCGCGATGTCGGCGGTGAGAAAGCCCATCTGCGCGGTGTAGATGGCCGAGGTGGTGGGCTCGGTGTAGAACACGAAATACGCCATATCATAAAATTGCACTTTCCCGTCGGCCATTGCCGCCTTCATCCCAGCGGAGACGCCGCTACCGGGTTGGCCCGATTCTTCATCGCTTACAAAAAGAGCGGTCACCGAGCCCTTGGGCCGGCAACCGGAACGATGAATGGCCCGGAGTGCCTCCAGGATGGCGCAGATGCCGGCTTTCTGGTCAGCAGATCCCCGGCCCCAAATCTCCCGGTCGATAATCGAGGCGGCAAAGGGATCGGCCCGCTCGGTACCCGCCCAGTGACTCTTCCAGTCGTCGGCGTGCACGGTGTCGAGGTGTCCCGCCAAGACCAGCGATGGACGTCCCTGTCCAACACTGGCGTAGACATTGGCCCGGGTGTCGTCAAACGGGGCCAGCAGACTGCGGTCCCAAGCGCTGTCACTCAGGTGGCTGTGTACCCACCGTGCGAACTCCCCTTCGTGGGGTGTCACGCTGGGTATGCCGATTGCCTGCTGGAGGAGTTTGACGAGCATGTCGGCGTTCACCGACTCGGCGACGGTCTCGGGGGTCATCGCGGCCGCCCCAGCGTGTCGGTCACCAGCGACTCGTGCAGCTCGTCTAGCGCCCGCGACACCGCCCCGAGAAATGTGGCCCGCCGTCCCAGCGTCGAGGCGAAGACCTCCACGGGTTGGGGGAGCTGTCGGCGCAGTTCGGCATTGACGGCTTCAACGAACACCGGATTGGCGCCCACGCCACCGCCGAAGACAATCCGCTCCGGGTCGATCAGAAGGCACACCTGCATCACGGCGGTCGCCATGGCTTCGGCCGCGCTCTCCAAGACATGTACGGCTGCGGGGTCGCCCTGGGCGGCGGCGTCGAAGATCTCTGGAACGTCAGCACTGCCATGCAGCTCGGTCGGGAACCCGGACTCGGCGGCCTGCCCGAATTGCTTGCGGATTGCCGGTGCCGACGAGATGTCCTCCAGGATGAGGGGGGCATTGGAATCGGTGGGAGAGGCATGGAGAACCAGCGATCCCACCTCTCCAGCTGCTCCCGTTACCCCGCGAAACAGCTCCCCGCCAACGATCATGCCCAATCCGATAACGGTGCCGATCGAGATGGCGGCAAAGTTGGTTTGGTCGATATCGAGATCGGCTTCGGCCAGCGCCGCCAGGTTCACGTCATTGTCCACATGGACATCCATGTCGAGAAGCCCTACGAGCCTTGCTCGCACTCTCAGACCCTCGAATCCCGGCAGGTTCAACGCCTGTTCGACACTGTCAGTAGCGGGGCGGTAGATGCCGGGGACTCCGATGCAGGCCGACCCGGCTTGCCCTCCGATTTCTGCCAGCATCTGATGGGCCGTTTCCGCCACCCGGTTGAGCGCGGTCTCGGCGTTTGGACCGGTCTCCAGTTCCTGTTCGGCGACGACTGCTCCCAGGAGGTTGGCCACGCCGACGATGATCTTGGTGGCGCCGATATCGGCCGCCACAACGAACCCCGCCTCAGGAACAAACTCGTAAAGCATGGCCGGCCGGCCCACGTTTCCTGAAGTGGTCGGTGTCTCGGCCAGGCGGATCAATCCCGATGATTCCAAATCGGCCACCAGGTTGGAGACCGTCGGCTTGGACAAACCGGTCACCCGAGCGATGTCGGCCCGGGAGATGCCCTGGGGTGCTGCATCGAACATGGCATCGACGATGCGCTGCCCGTTCAGCAGCCGAAGCAGACGTGAATCGGAGGCCCCTCTCACTAGTTTGTAAGCATAACTAACAAACAAACCCCATGCAAGAGCCTTTCAATAGGGGTTCTCGGCGTTTGAATTGGCCCCCTAGGGCCGAGATGGGATCAGCAGAACACGGGGGCGACGACGTCGGCGAAAGTGCGCATCCAGCCTTCTTTGTCGTCCATGAATTGGGCCAGCACCATTTTGTTCACCCCCCGCTCAGTCAACTCGGTCAAGCGGTCGACGCAGTATTCCGGCGGACCGGCGATGGTGCCCCGGCTGGCCAGGAACTCGGTGAGGCCGTGCTTGTCGGCGAGCCCGGCGTTGACGTTGGCACCGTCGGCAAAGGCATGGTGGCGGCTGTCGTATTCGGCCATCATGGCGGCCAACCGGGGCTTGATGTCTTCGGGCAGGCCTTTGCCGTCCATGTGGAACCGGTACACATGGTTGGCGGTGCCCGCGATCAGGAACTTGATCTGCTCCAAGCCAGCCTCTTCCGACTCCGCGAACAGCAGGTTGGCAAACCACCACACTTCGATCTCGTCGGGGTCTCGGCCCCCCGCGCGGGCGCCGTCGGCGCTATTGTCCCGCACGATCTCGCACACGTCGGCGGGCAGGCTGTTGGACAAGATCACCCCGTCGGCGATCTGGCCGGCCATGTACTGGGTGCGGGGCCCCTCGGCGGCGATCCACACCGGGACAGGGGCCGGACCCCAGCGCATGTGAAGGTCTTTGCCCTGCCAGCGGGCCGCCTCGCGGTTGCTGAGTGCCTTGACCGCCGCGGTGTAGTCACGCAGATAGTCCACGGTGGCTGGGCGTTCACCGATATTGAGCAGCGCACTGTCGCCCGAGGCGATCCCATAGCGGAAGCGCCCGCCGGAGATCTGCTGAAGCGCCATGGCCGTCGATGCGGCCGCCGCCGGGTGGCGGGTGACGGGATTGGTGACGGTTGTGGCCAAAAGCGCCTTGTCGGTGTGGTTGGCGGCCACTGAAAGGGTGAGGAAGGGGTCGGCCCACAGCGACTGTGAGTCTCCGGCAACGACCATGGAGAAACCGCTGCTTTCCACCTGGCGGGCCCAGGCTCCGTAGGTGTTGAGGTCTTCGGGAACCTTGCCGGTGCCGAATGAGATGGATGCGCTCATGGCCCGAGGATAGAGCCCGCTCAACGGGACCACCGCCTACAGTGGGCCGGTGCTGGAAGTCCCCCCGGTCGACTTCGGCCAGCCCCTGTCGCTGGGCCCGCTGCTGGAACGGGCCGCGGCCGCAGTGCCCGACAAGACCGCCCTGGTGGGAGCCCGGGGACGGCTGACGTATGCCGAACTAGCCGACGAGGTGTCCCGAACCGCCGCCGCCCTAAATGAACTGGGAGTGCGAGCCGGCGACCGGGTGGCGGTTTCGCTGGCCAACGACATCGACATCGTGACCGCTCTTATGGGCATCTGGGCTCAGGGTGCGGTGTTCGTGGGGGTTCACACCGTGCTGGCACCACCGGAGAAGCGCTATCTGGTCGACGACTGCGAGCCCTCGTTGTACATCACCGCCGATGCCGATGATGATGTGGGCGCACCCCGGGTGATTGTTCTCGATGAGTGGCGGGCGAGGGTGGCTGGGGCGGATCCCCTGACCCCGTGGCCCCAGAGCGATCCGCTGGCGGTTGCGGCCATCGCCTATACCTCAGGCACCACTGGCAACCCCAAGGGGGTGATGCACAGCCAGCACAATGCCCTGTTGCCAGGGGCGGTGGCCGTGGCCCGGGGCAGCTACGACGCCGACGACGTGTTCTTGTGCGTCCAGCCGTTGACCATTCTGAACCTGCAAGTGCTCAATCCGCTGACCACCGCCCAGGCTCTCGGCACCTGTTGCATTGCCAATCGCCACGACCCGGTTTCGCTGGCCCGCTGGATCAAGCAGGAGGGCGTTACCCACTTTGCGGTCGTACCCACGGTGGCCTATGACCTGTTGACCCACCCCGATGTCAATCCCGAAGATCTGGCCACTCTCACCAAACCCAGGGTTGGGGGAGCGGCCATGCCCGAGTCGGTCAAGTTGCTGTTCGAGGAGAGGTTTGGGATCAAACCGGCCACCAGTTACGCCCTCACCGAGGGACCCACGCTGGTTACCCGCCAAGATCCCGACCGCCCGATCATCGAAGGAAGCTGCGGGCAGGCGCTGCCTCACATCGACGTACAGGTGCTTGACGACGACGACCGGCCCGCAGAGGTGGGCGAGGTGGGGGAGATCTGCTTTGGTCCCCGACCCGAAGGCCCGTGGGCTGGGGTGTATCGGACAATGCTGGGCTATTGGGGCCGTCCTGAGCTGTCGGCTGAGGTGCTGCGGGACGGCATGGTCCACTCCGGCGACCTGGGCCGCTTCGACTCCAACGGCGAGCTGTTCATCGTGGAGCGCCGCAGCCAGATGATCATCCGGGGCGGCAACAACATCTATCCGGCTGAGATTGAGCGAGTGCTGGGAGCCGACAGCCGGGTGGCCGAATGCTGCGTGGTCGGCCGACCCGACGACCGCCTCGGCGAGGCAGTGGTTGCCTTTGTGCAGTCGGCTCCTGGTGTCGCTGTCGGTGCCGAAGACTTGATTGCGCTGTGCCAGGCCAACCTTGCCCCCTACAAGGTCCCCGATGAGGTCTGCTTTGTGGAAGCCTTTCCCCGCAGCCCTTTGGGCAAGATCGCCCGAGCTCAAGTGCAGGCGATCTGACAACGAGGAGTAGTGATGAGCGACGAGCAAGCATCCGAAGCCGATTCAGCCGACTACGAGGACGTGACCGACTGGTGGTTGGACGAAGAGTCTGAGGAGGCCATGCTGGCCGCTCAAGCCGAGTGCACGTTCATCTGGGCCAACAAAGAGGGATGGCCGGTGGGGGTGATCATGAGCTTCATCTGGCGCCAAGGCCGGTTCTGGCTTACGGCCAGCTCCCAGCGGGCTCGCATCGCCGCGGTGCGCCGGGACCCCCGAGTGTGCATCGTGGTGACCAGTACCGGTGCTGCGGGGGTGCCCCAAAGGCAGACGGTGACCTACAAGGGCATCTGTCGGCTTCACGACGACGATGAGACCAAGGTTTGGTTCTACCCGGAGCTGGCCGCCGCCCTGCACGACGGCGAAGACATGCAGCGCCACTTCGCCCGTTTCCTGGACTCCCCTCGGCGGGTGATCCTCGAGGTTGAGCCCACGCAGCGCATCTCCTTTGACGGAACCAAGCAGTCGACTGCCACCGCGGCCTGGATTGAGGGCAGCCGCTGACTACGACTCTCTGAGCATCAGACCGCTGCCGGTGGGCGGAGGCGGTCGGCCATGGCCCGGGTGAGGCGGTCGAGGATGCTGGCCAGCAGCACGATGGCGATGCCGGCTTCGAACCCTCGGCCCACCGCGTCGCTGCGCCGCAAGCCCCTGACCGCTTCCAGGCCCAATCCACCCCCGCCGACCAGCCCGGCGATAACCACCATGGCCAAGATCAGCATGATCACCTGGTTCACCGCCACCATCAGCTCGGGAGCGGCCAATGGCATCTCCACCCGGCGCAGACGCTGGCTACGGGTGGCGCCAAAGCTCTCGGCCGCCTCGTGGATCTCCGCAGGTACCCGGCGCAACCCCAGGTCGGTGTAGTGGACCGCAGCCGGTAGCGCGTAGATGACTGAGGCGATGATGCCGGGAATGCGGCCCACGTGGAAGAGGGTGATCACCGGTACCAGCAGCACGAAGCTGGGGATGGTCTGGAAGAAGTCCAGCACCGGCTTCAAGGCCGTTCGGAGCAGATCATTGTGGGAGCTCATTATCCCCACCGGCACTCCGATGATCAGCGTGATGGCCACCCCCACGATGGTCTGGGCCAAAGTGTCCATGGACAGCGCCCACATGCCCAAGAATCCGATGGCGAACAACGCCGCTCCAATGCCGATGGCCAGACGGATGCCTCGGGCCCACAGACCGAGGACGACGCCGATCCCGATCATGGCCGGCCAGGGAATGTCGGACGCGAGCAGTTCTCTCAGCGGGGTGACGAACTCGAGGGTGACGAAGTCGCTGAACGGGCCGGTGCCGATCCCCGACCCGCCGATGTCGTACAGATTGTCCCGCGCCCAATCAGTGGCGTCGTCCACATAGGGGGCGAACTGCCAATTCAGCGACTCGGGGAACGCGTTGTGGCCGAGCAAGCCGCCGACGATGCCCACCACTGAGACCGCTAGGGCGAACCACTTGATGGCCGAGGCATCGCGACCGGGGTCGGCGGTGGCGATACCGGTGGAGAAGCGATCTAGCACGATGGCCATGATCACGATGGCGATGCCGGCCTCCGACGCCTTCCCCACTTCGATGCTCTGCATGGCCCGCAGCACCACTTGCCCCAGTCCACCCGCGCCGATGAAGGCGGCTATGACCACCATGCTCATGGCCAGCATGGTGGTTTGGTTCATTCCCGCGAAAATGGCCGGTCGGGCTTGGGGCAGCCGTACCAGCCGCAGGGTCTGGCGCTCGGTGGCCCCGAACATCTCGGATGCTTCGACGGTGACCTGGGGAACGGTTCGAAGCCCCACCTCGGTGAGCCTCACCACCGGGGCGAGGGCGAAGATCACGGTGGAGATCAGCGCCGGAACCCGTCCAACCCCGAACAGCAGCACGAACGGGATGAGATAGACGAACCCCGGCATGGTCTGCATGGCGTCCAGGGTGGGGCGAACCACCCTGGCAACGGCGTCGTTGCGCCAGGCGGCAATGCCCAGCGGAATGCCGATGACCATGGAGATGAGAACCGACACCCCCATCAGCGCCAGGGTGGCGAAGGACTCTTGCCAAAGGTCGATCACTCCGATCAGCGACACACTGGCCAGGCCCAGCACTCCGGCCACCCGCCCCCGGGTCCACCACAGACCAACTCCGGTGAAAAGCGGGTAGGAGTACCACGGAAACCACCTGAGGATGGATTCCAACCGGCGGATGCCCCAGTCGATGGCGTCGGTGATGGGGTTCAAGAAAACGGTGTACAGCCAGTGGGAGGTTTGGTTGTTGATCAGCCATCGTCGGGCCCGGTCGATGGGGTCGGCCAGCCCGATGTCCCAGGACACCGGAAAGACTTCGAAATTGGTAAACAGCCGGAAGAGCAGAACCAGCACCACGATGGCGCCGACGGCCAAGATGAAGCGCGCCAGCCGGCTGTCTGACGCGGTTCGAAGCCCGTTGGCCTTGCGGCGGGCCTCGGTCACATTTGTCATGGCACCGTTTTCATGGGCGGTTCTCAGAAATCACGCCTGCGACATCGTCCCCGTGGAGCAATCCCACGGGCGGCCCATCCTCATCGCACACCACCACGGGGGAGATGGACCCGAGCAAGTGGGGGAGCGCGTCTTCCAACGGCGTTGTTGACGAGACCCGCGGCCAGCCGGGATCGATGTCGGCACCGTCGAGGGGCCGCATCAGCGAACAGGCCTGCAAGACCTTGGCCACCGGAGCATCCTGGGTGAACGCCCGCACATATTCATCGGCCGGGTTGGTGAGAATCTCCACCGGGGTGCCGACCTGAACGAAAGCCCCGTCGTTCATGATGGCGATCCGGTCGGCCAGCTTCAACGCTTCGGCAAAATCATGGGTGATGAACACCAGGGTCCG
>VYDF01000064.1 GCA_009843565.1 Acidimicrobiia bacterium
GGGTAGAGCTGCTCAAACAAGCGGGAGTCATCGCCATCCGCAGCGCTCATCAGCCGATGAGCAGGGCCATGCTCGACGCCTGCGATCGAATCGGCATGCTGGTAATGGACGAAGCCTTCGACAGCTGGACGTGGGCGAAGTCGAGCTATGACTACGCGCTTCACTTCCCCGACTGGTGGCGCGCCGACCTCGTATCGATGGTCCGCAAGGACCGGAACCACCCAAGCGTCGTCATGTACAGCATCGGCAACGAGATCCCCGATGTCGGCAGCCCGGCCGGATCGATCCGCGCCCGCGAGATGGCCGACGTGCTGCGGTCGAAGGACCCGACGCGCTACGTGGTGAACTGCACCCAACCTCTGCTGGCAATCCCCAAGTTTGCGGAAATGTTCAGGGACATGGTGACCGATCGCCAAGAAGAACTAGAACAGGAGATGCTTGATAGCAACGTGAACGATTGGATCACTTCGCTGCGGGAGATGCTCGACCCGATTCTGACCTCCGATCACGTGGGGGACGTCCTCGAGGAGTCGCTGGCCGTCCTCGATGTCGCGGGGTACAACTACACCGAACTCCGCTACGAGCTCGACGGCGAGAAGTATCCCAATCGAGTCATTGTCGGGTCCGAGACCTCCCACGACGGAACTGCGACGAACTGGGCCACTGTGGAACGGCTTCCCCACCTGATTGGGGACTTCTGCTGGACCGGATGGGACTACCTAGGTGAATCCGGCGTCGGCCGGGTGCAGTATGCAACCGGCGACGACGACTTCGGCGACCCGCTCGGCATCACCGGCCCGTACCCATGGGTGCTCGCCCACGCCGGAGACATCGATATCACCGGCCACCGGCGGCCAGCCTCCTACTTCCGCGAAATCGTCTTCGGACTCCGCTCCGAGCCCTACATCGCTGTCCTGCGCGCCGACAAGCGCGACGCCGACATCGCCTACCAGGGCTCATGGTCCTTCAACGACGTGCTATCCAGTTGGCACTGGCCCGGGTTCGAAGGAGAGACGGTGACGGTCGAGGTGTACTCGGCTGCCGACGAAGTCGAGCTCCTGGTCAACGGCGAGTCCCTAGGCCGGCAGCCTTGCGGCTGGTCGAACGGGTACACAGCCACATACGACGCCGAATTCTCGCCCGGCGAGCTGGTCGCAATCGGCTACGCCGACGGCGCCGAAGTCGCCCGCAGCGCGCTGCGGTCGCCGACCGGGGACGTGCATCTCCGGCTCTGCGCCGACCGCCCGACGATCCGGGCAGACGACACCGACCTGGCGTATGTCGCGATCGAACTCGTCGACGGCGCCGGCACCGTATTCACCGGAGCCGACCGGCAAGTCTCGGTGTCTGTAGAAGGCCCCGGCACACTGCAAGCTCTCGGCAGCGCCGACCCGACCTCGATCGAGTCGTTCGCCGCCGACCAGCGCCGAACCTACGACGGGAGGGCCCTCGCCATCATCCGGCCAACAGGACCGGGCCAAATTGCCGTCTCCGCCCAAGCCGACGACTGCGAGGACGCATCCGCAACAGTGGAAGCAGTCGGCTCGGACGGATAGCACGGCCAGTGGCTGCAACTCGCCCGGCTGGTACGGCTATACCATTCGACATGGCCTGGGACATCGCCGATAAGGTCATTCTCATTACCGGCGGGACGACCGGCATCGGGCGCGCCACGGTGGTGGCCCTCGCGGCCCGGGGCGCTCACGTCGTCTTTACCGCACGCGACGCCACCGCCGGCCAAGCCGTCATCGACGAAGTCGCAGCGACAACCCGCAAGCCGTCGATCGAACAGCGCCATCTAGACCTTGACGACCTCGCAGCAGTTCGGGGCTTCGCATCAGATTTCATTGCCAATCACCCGGCCCTGCATGTGCTCATCAACAATGCCGCCGTGATGCTCCGAGAAAGACGGAGCACCGTAGACGGACACGAGCTCACGTTCGGCGTCAACCATCTCGGCCACTTCCAGCTCGTCCGCTCGCTGCTGCCGCTGATCCAAGCGTCAGCCCCTGCCCGAATCTTGAACGTGGCCTCCGACGCCCACAAATGGGTGAGGGGAATGGACTTTGCCGATCTCAGCGCAACTAGCGGCCGCTACGGGGCTAGCCGTGGTCGAAGGGCCTACGCCGCATCGAAGCTCGCAAACATGCTGTTTACTCGAGAGTTGGCCAAGCGCCTCGACCCGGCCGCGGTGACCGCGAACAGTCTCCACCCCGGAGCGGTCCGCACAAGGCTCGGCCGCGACACCGAAGCCACGCGAATCGGCGAGATCTTCTGGACTGTCTTCGGAATGTTCTTCACGACCCCCCAGAAAGGGGCGCAAACCACGCTGTGGGCGGCGACAAACCCAGAGTTGGACATGGTAAGCGGGCAGTACTTCGCAAAGTCCAAGATCGCGGTCCCGAACAAGAATGCATGCGACGACAACGCTGCCGCCAGGCTATGGGAAATCTCCGAGAGCCTCACGGCATGAGAACCCCGGCTAGATCAGCTCGCGCCAGAACCCCTGCTGGCAGTGCCCGCCCATGGCGGCGGGCCGGCGACAGCGTTGCACTTTGCGGCCCGAGCCTGTGAGCTTGGTCTCGTGGAAGAAAAAGCGGCTTCCCAACGTGCCCCGCTGACCCCGCTAGACCGGGCGAGACTCCAGAAGTGGATCGAGGAAATCGTCCCACCCGAAGTCGATCACCGCGGGGGCTGGCTGGATGGTGTGGAGTCCTACCTCGACACCGAGTGGGACGGCCTCCTCACCTGGGCGCAGGCGCCCGTCCGCGCCGCACTCGACGTGGACCCCGACGCCTCGGAGTCGGTTGCCGCGCTCGCCGACGAGCTTCTCGGCACTCTGATCCGCGTCGCCCACGAGGGCTTCTACGGCGCACCCCACCTCGCCGACCCGCCAGGCTGGCGAACAGTCGGGTACTCGCCCCTGCCAGAAGACGTGGTTCCCATCGAACCCGATCCGCTGCCCGAAATCACCCTGGGCGGCGCCGCAGAGCACTATGACACCATCGTCATCGGGGCGGGCACCGGAGGAGGCGTCGTCGCCGGGGTGCTCGCCGATTCCGGAGAACGCGTGCTGCTCGTCGAGCGCTCCCGCCAGCATCGAAGCGACGAACTGCGCAACGACCACCTCCGAGGCAAACGCGCCGCCATTTATCCGCCCATAGCCGGCCCTGAGAATCCCGCCGACGAGCCCCGGGTGCAAGTCGACATTGGCGGCCGCGAATCAACGCTTTATGCCGACGACATGGGCTGGGGTCTGAATGCGATGACGGTGGGGGGCGGCACCCGGCTCTGGCAGGGCCAAGCATGGAGATTCCTGCCTGAGGACTTCCGCATGGCGAGCTTATACGGCGTGCCCGAAGGGTCGACCCTTGTCGACTGGCCAATCGGCTACGACGACATGGAGCCTTGGTACGAAGCAGCCGAACACCAGATCGGCGTGTGCGGCGACGCGGCCTACCTTCGGAACTATCGCCCTCAGGCCAGCGATTTCCCGATGCCGCCGATGCCCAAAGACCTACGCGCCCACGCCCTGCAACGTGCCGCCGACGAACTCGGGTGGCGCAGCGGGCCCCTTTCGTTCGCCATCAATACCCGCGCCCGCCACGGACGCCAGGCCTGTGTGAGGTGCTCGCAGTGCTGCGGACACTCGTGCCCGGTCGACGCCAAAGCTGGCAGCCACAACACAGTGCTTCGCCGCGCCATGTCGCGCTCCTCGAACCGCATCGACCTTCTGCCCGCAGCACGCGCGCTGCAGGTCACCGCACAGGGGCCCCGGGCGACCGGCGTGGCCATTGCCGCCGGAGGCTCGACCCGCACGATCAGCGCCACACGAGTCGTTGTGAGTGCCGGCGCTGCTGAGACGCCCCGACTCCTGCTGTGGTCAGGGATTGGCAACGACCAAGTCGGCCGCCACCTCCAAGGCCACACCTACGCAATTGTGTATGGGACACATCCCGACGGATTCGATCCCTGGACAGGGCCGGGGCACTCGTGGTCGACGCTGGACTTCAACCACTACAACCCGGGCGTGATCGGGGGCGGCGTGATCCACGACAGCAACCAGAACCTGCCGATCTCGGCCGCCGGCACGTTTCCGGCGATGACGGGCATACCCCTCTACGGGCAAGAGCACAGCAACTTCATGCGAAGCGAATTCGCCCGGGTGGTGACGATGATGGGCTGCGGTCAGCAGGTCCCCAGCCAGACCGCACGAGTCACTTTGGACCCCACAGTGCGAGACAGCCACGGCATTCCCGTGGTGCGGTTCTCAGGAGGGGCACACCCCGCCGACGGCCCGATGCACGAATACCTGTCGGGCCGGTGCACAGACTGGCTCGAGGCGATGGGATGCACCAGCATCGTCGACCTCGGCGCTTTCATGCGCCAGTACTTCGCCCAGTTCGCGTCCTCCGGCGAGCACGGTGCCGGAACCTGCCGAATGGGCGACGACCCCGCAGAATGCGCAACCGACCGGTTCGGCCGCGTCCACGGGACAGACAACGTCTTCGTCGCCGACGCGTCCCTGCACCCCACCAACGCCGGTCTCAACCCGGGCTTGACAGTGCTGGCCAACGCATTCCGAATCGCCAACCACCTGGCAACAACCAGCTAGCCGACATTCCCACGAACACAACGGGTACCACTACGCGACGACCTGCTGTAGACGGCACGATACAACTGATTCTTGCCAAATAATATAATATAAGTTTCTCGGCCGACCCAAATGGTATTGCCCGGGCTCTGTCACAGAACAAGTGACCCGACTGGGTTCTTGCCGTCAAGTTCAAGGCAGGTTGAGAAGGAACACCCGTGAGATTGATTCGAGTCGGCCCAGAAGGCCACGAAAGTCCCGCTGTCTTGGACCCCGTTGAAGGGTCGGCGTTGAGCGCCAGATCTGTCACCGCGGACTATGACACCGAATTCTTCCGGAATGACGGTATCGACCGCTTGAGGGAAGCAATCGATGCTGGCAACCTCCAGCCGCTCCAATCAAACATCCCGCGCCTTGGCCCCCCTATCAAGCGGCCCGGCAAGATCATCGGCATAGGACTCAATTACCGAGATCACGCCGCGGAATCGAACATGCCGATCCCCGATGAGCCAGTTCTGTTCATGAAGGCACCCAACACCATCATCGGGCCATACGACGAAGTGCGAATTCCGCCCGGATCAACCAAGACCGACTGGGAAGTCGAGCTCGGCGTCATTATCGGACGGCAGGCAAGCTACTTGCGGACTCCGATGGAAGCGCTCTCGTACGTCGCTGGGTATGCCGTCTCCAACGATCTTTCCGAACGGGAGTATCAACTGGAACGCGATGGCCAGTGGGACAAGGGAAAGTCCTGCGACACATTCAATCCCCTTGGCCCGTGGCTCGTGACGAGCGACGAGATTCCCGACCCGCAAACGCTGAACTTGTGGCTCAACATCGATGATGTCTGTGAGCAAGCTGGCCACACCTCCGACATGATCTTCTCCGTCGAGCACATCGTCTGGTTCGTGAGCCAGTTCATGGTTCTAGAACCGGGTGACCTGATCAACACAGGGACACCCTCGGGCGTTGGACTCAGCAAGAACCCCCCTCGGTACCTTCAGCCTGGCCAGGAAATGCATCTCGGAATCGACGGGCTGGGCGAGCAGAGAACGAAAACGATCGACACGCCTAGCTTACGGCGCGCTGTTGCGCCTGTGCGGTACATCTAAGAGACTGCTGCCACCCCGTCGCGGTCCTCGACGCTGGCCACTTCGACAGCACCCCGAATCAATTCAACCGTGGACGCCAGATGGCTGCGCAGGGCTTCGGCTGCTGCGGAATGATCGCCATAGCGAAGGCACTCCACTATCAACCTGTGCTCGTCACTAGCGGCATCATGTCGGTAGTGAAGCGATAGCCGCTGATATCGAGCGGAGTGCAGCCAAAGCTGCTCGATCAGCTTCAGTCGCCGTGGTGAACCAGCCATTTCATAAATCGCAAAGTGAAAGTCGCGGTTTAGGGCGACAACCTCCGGGTGATCGCCCCGGTCATGGCACTCCTGGGCTTCACCGAGATTGTCGAAGAGCATGTCGATCCTTTTTTTGTCGAAACCCGACGATCGTCTCACCGCTTCGCATTCGAGTTCCATTCGGATGCTGTACAAGTCGTCGAGGTCTGCCACCGACATCGACGAGACCCACGCGCCCCGATTGTGGAACACCGTTACGAAGCCTTCGGACTCGAGAATTCGAAACGCCTCGCGCACAGGAATGAGGCTCGTGCCGCACATCTCAGCGATCAGCTTCGGCTGAAGCTTTGACTCTGGCTGGTACGTGCCGTCGATGATGCCCTCGCGGAGGTGGCGCACTACAAGCTCCACTGTGCTATCGGGGTCATGCATCGGATTGAACCATGATTGGCGAGTTCGGCAACAAAATATTATTTCATTTGGCTAGGAACTTTCACGGTTTGGTCCGCAGGCAACGCCGTAACCCCCGGCAAGGCGCCCTGATCCACAGTCCGCAGCCACGGGCCGCACCCTATGGCACAGGGATCGAGGCGATCACAGGGCGAAGCCGGTGAAGTCGCCGGACATGTCGGGTGGGCCGTAGTAGATGCGGTTGAGGGCTCGGCGGGCGAACCTCCACTGGCCGTCTTCACGGCAATACTCGTCGTCGTAGTAGCCATACATGGTCATGGGGCCTTCGTCTGGTCGCTTGAAGTGCTCGATCACGTACCAGCGCCCGGTGCCGGTGCCCGTGTCTTCGTCGAGGTCGGCCCAGCCGTTGAGGTAGGCGTGGATCACCCCGTCGAGGCGGGCCAGCATGCCCTGCCAACTAGACGAGATCTCGTCGCGACCGGTCTTGGTCATCGGGCCCATCTCCCAGACCGCGTTGGTAGCCCAGGTGGACGCCCATTGCTCGGCGTCGAAGCGGCACACCCCGTCGGAATAACGGGCCAGCAGGGTTCGAATCTCGTCTGACATGGCGGCTCAGGCTAGCGGCGTGTAGCGCCAGGCAATGATCTCGCCGTAGTCCATCGAGCCGTCGGGGAAGACGGTGAAGTTCTTTCGCTGCTCCTCTAGCGCGGGTTTGGCTTCGGCGTACCGCGTGCCCACCTCGTACACAACGAGGTGCTGAAACGGCATCCCGTTGGTACCGACTTCGCCGTGATCGACGGCCCACTGGGGGGTGAGAACGTTGGCGGTGGCCCAGTAGCGCCGCCCGGTGAGGAAGCCCGGAGTCGCCATTACTTCCCGATAGTGGATGGTGTACCAGTGCTCGAACCACTCAAGGTTGCCCTTGGTGGGATTGGCCAGCGAGATCCCCAGATGGTCAACCTCAGTGGGTTTGGCCGTGCCGATCTGGGCACCGGCCTGGGTGAAGGCCCACATGGCCACGGTGTCGTGGTCCAAGCTGTCGCCGGACCGAATGGAATAGTCGTCTTTGGTCGTGATCGCCTGGACAGCCGCGGCCAGGTCGCCCTCGATCTCATAGATGGCCAAATACTCAAACGGCATCGGCAGATCGCGCCGGTCGGCGTGGTTGCGCATCCACTCGGGAGTCAGCAGGTCGGGATCGGGGCTCATCCGGTATCGCCGCCCACTGACCACGCCGTGGCATGACACAACCTCGTGGAGATGGACGTCGTACCACCGGTAGTACTGGTCCTCTTGGCCGATCACCGGGTTGGTGAAAACCAGCATCACATGGCGGTCGGCGGGGTCCACGAACCACCACGGTACGCTGATCGCCGATGGTCTTGTGGGTAGCGGCGCTGGTCATCGCCGGGATGATGCTGGCGGTGTGGGCCATCAGCGTGGCGGTTCGAGACGCCGGCATCGTCGACATTTTGTGGGGCTTCGGCTTCGTGGTGGTGGCCTGGGTGAGCTGGCTGGTCACCGACGGGCATGACGTGCGGGCCGCGCTGTTGGTGTTCATGGCCACTGCCTGGGGGCTCCGGCTGGCCATCCATCTGGCGTTTCGCAACATCGGCCAAGAGGAGGACTTCCGCTACCAGTCCATGCGGCGTCGGGCCGGGGACCGGTTCTGGATCACCAGCCTGGTGCGGGTATTCGGTTTGCAGGCCGCGGCCATGTGGGTGATGTCGCTTCCCCTGCTGATCGGCATCAGCGATGCCGACCGGGGATTTACCCCGCTCTGGGTGATCGGGATGGCGGTGTTCCTGATCGGGTTCGGGTTCGAGGCCGTCTCCGACTGGCAGCTCACCCAGTTCAAGGCCGACACGGCCAACGCCGGCCAGGTGATGAATCGGGGCCTGTGGCGCTACAGCCGCCATCCCAACTACTTCGGCGATGCCACCGCGTGGTGGGGGATCGGCCTGGTCGCGGCCTCAACGCCGATCGGGGTCGTGGGCCTGATCGCCCCGGCGCTCATCACCTGGATCCTGGTCAAAGTGTCCGGCGTGCCCATGGTGGAGCACCGCATGAAGAGGAAGCGCCCCGGCTACGAGGAGTACATCCAGCGAACCAGCGCCTTCGTACCCCGCCGCCCCAAATCTGTCTGATTGCGGGAACCTGACAGGTTTCCATCTCGTCTCACTTGGTGAGGCTGATGTTGAAGGCTCTAGCCCAGCCCTAGACTTTCTCAAGAGCGAGGTTTGCCGATGAAGGCCAAACGCACGATCCAGCTGATCGCCACT
>VYDF01000141.1 GCA_009843565.1 Acidimicrobiia bacterium
CCTCCAGCACCTCCTTCACCACCACCTCTGAGGGGGAGTAGCCCACGTCGGCCCACCCGGTGGGGTACAGCCACACCCCGGAGTCGGCCCGCTGCACCAGCAGGATCTCGCCATCGTCGTTGCCCACCACTGCGCCCACCGCCACCTTGGGAGTGACGTAGCCGGGAACACCGTCGCCCACCGACTTCATCCACTCGGCCACGAAATTGTCCGGCGTCCAGCCCGAGCTCAGCGTGGCAGCCATGTCGGCGGCCACGTGCAGCACTTCTTCGAATCGCTCCTGCTCATACTTGTTGTCGGTAAAGGCCAGCCCGGTGCGGGCGATTCCGGCCAAGGCCTCCGACCACCGCCGGAGGTCGTCCTCCCCCACAACGGGGCGGCCCTCGTCGGTCATGGCCGCCCAGCGACGGATGGGGAAGCCATCATGGTCAGGCGTTGCCGGTCGGATCCGGGCGGCGTCATGGTCAGGCGTTGCAGGAATCGATGGCGTGTTGGAGGGCGAGGTTGATCTCGTGCTGGTGGTCGGGATCGGTCACCTTCTCCCCTTCGCCGTTTCGGACGTAGTAGGCGTGGACAACATCGCCGCCCAGGTCCTGCACCTTGGCACTGAGGATGTTCAGGTCGAGCTGGGACAACGCACTGGTGACCCGGCTCAACAGCCCCATTCGGGCCTGGGCCGCCAACTCGATGATGGTGGCGGTGGACGAGGACTCATTGTCCACCGTGACCTTGGGGGCGATTACCGGCCGGGGGGTGAAGTCGGGCTCGACCTCATAGGTGCTGATTCGCTCAGCCAGCCGGGCCTCGATGGCCAGCCTGCCGGCCAGGGCCTGCTCCACATAGGCGGTGACCTGGGGCCAGTCGATCTCCAGTCCGAGGGTGCTCTCCACTTGGAACCGCTCCAGCGCCATCCCGTACTCGGAATGAGCCGCGGCCAAAAGCACCCGAAGTCCGCTCAGTGCCAGTGCCCCGGCGACGCGGGAGAACATGCCGTGCTGGTCGGGGGCGATCACCAGCAGAGTGTCGCCCTCGCCCAGCACCAATCGCTCGCCCGCCTCCATCATCTGCCGATGCTCAGGAGTGGGGAATCTCGACGTGATCTCGTCGATGTCGCCACCCTCCATGACGTGGGCGCAGCGGGCCACCAGCTCGCGCACCAAGCTGGCCTTCCACTTGCTCCACGCCGAGGGGCCGGTGGCCACCGAGTCGGCCTCAGTTAGCGCTCCCAGCAGGCGCAGGGTCTCCACCGTGCGGGCTTGGCGCGACACCTCGGCGATGGTGTCGGGATCCTCCAGGTCGCGTCGGGTGGCCACATCGGGCAACAGCAGGTGGTGCTCCACCATCGCCACCAGCACGTCCACGTCGGTGGGCGGGTACCCCATACGGTGGGCGATGTCGGCCACTAGCACCATGCCCACCTCGGTGTGGTCGCCGGGGTAGCCCTTGCCGATGTCGTGGAGCAGAGCGCCCAGCACCAACAGGTCGGGGCGGTCCACCCGGTCGACCAGGTCGGCGGCCAATGCCGCGGCTTCGCACAGGTGCCGGTCCACGGTGAATTGGTGGTAGGCGTTGCGCTGGGGACGGCTGCGATTGGGGGCCCACTCGGGAAGGATGCGCACGAAGAGGTCCATCTGATCCAGCGCCTCGATCACCGGCGGAGCTGCCGCGCCGGTCAACAGCAGATCAACGAACATCTTGCGGGCCTCGTCCGGCCACGGTTCGGGAAGCGGTTCCATTTGCTCCTGGAGCCGCTCCAGGCTGGGGCGATCCATGCGCAGCCCGTGGGTGGCGGCCGCTCGGGCCAGGCGCAGCGCAGTGCAGGGATCGGCGGCATCAGCATCATCGGCCAGCACCGCCCGGCCCTCGTGGGTCATCAAACCGACATCCAGCGCGGTGTTGTTGCGGGTGGTGCGCCGGCGCAGCCGCCGGCGCCATTCGGGCGGCAGCTCGGAATCTCGGAGCCAAGCCCAGATCTCGTCGCTGCGCCAGGCAATAGAACGGGCCGAGCCGGCGATGGCGGCCATCAGCTCGTCGGCGTCGTCGTAGTCCAACGCCGCGGCCACGCCGTCCTGCTCTTGCAACAGGAGCTGGTCGCCGGGACGGTCGGTGGTGCGGTGCAGCTCCACCCGGGCGGCCAGGATCACCTCGTAGTCGGCCCGCAGCTTGCGGCTGTCGGCCTCGTCCATCTCGAATACGGCCGCTTCGGCCCACCGCAGCGCGTGGACGTCTCGCAGCCCACCCCGGCCCTGCTTGAGGTCGGGCTCCAGCTTGTACGCCACTTCTCCGCTGCGTCGATGGCGCTCAGCTACTCGCTGGGCCAGCTGGGGCAGCCACCGCCGGCCGTTGCGGCGCCACTGGGTGGCGTTGTCGGCGGTCAAGTCGCCGGTCAACTCGGCATCGCCGGCGATGTGACGGGCGTCGAGCAGCGATGTGGCCGTGTCCAGATCGGTCTTGGCCAGTTCTCGGGTTTCCCGAGGCGTCCGCACAGAGTGGCCGAGCTTCAGCCCCTCGTCCCAAATCGGATACCACAACCGGGTGGCGATGTCGCCGATATCGGGGCGGTCGCGGTGCAGCAGCAACAGGTCGATATCGCTATAGGGACACAACTCGGCCCGGCCGTACCCGCCCACTGCCACCAGCGCGATGCCCTCGCTGTCGGCCACCTCATCAGCGAAGATGCCCTGGAGCCACTCATCGACCCGCCGAGCCAGCGCGCGGCACAGAACCGTCCCCACCATGCTGCGAGCAGCCAGCAGCTCATCGCGGCGCAGTGCGCTCTTTATCGCCTCGCCTATCGCCACTACTCGTTGAGGCTAGTTGTCCTTAGCTCCAATAGCGACGTAACCCATACGGTCCGCCGCCGAAGCAACCTCGCAGGGCTACGACCCCATCAGCGAGCCCAGGTACAGGCTCACCACTTTGGGGTCGTCGAGCAGCTCTCGACCGGTGCCGGTGTAGGCGTTGGTCCCGTGATCCAGCACGTTGCCCCGATCGCAGATCTCCAGGCAGCGTCGGGCATTTTGCTCCACCATGATCAGCGACACTCCGTGCTGGGCGATGCGGGTGACCTGTTCGAACACCTGGTCTTGGTACGCGGGAGAAAGCCCGGCCGAGGGCTCGTCCAGCAGCACCACTTGGGGGTCCATCATCAGCGCTCTGCCGATGGCCACCATCTGGCGCTGCCCTCCCGACAGCCCGTCGGCCCGCTGGTCCCGGCGCTCGGCCAACAGGGGGAACAGCTCGGCCACCGCTTCGAACCGCTGGTGGAAGGTGCTGGGCTTCTGGAACACCCCCATCTCCAGGTTCTCCTGGATGGTCAGTCGGGGGAACACATTGTCGGTCTGGGGCACATAACCGATGCCCCGGGACACCAGCTCATGGGGGCGTCGGCCGGTGATGTCCTCATCGGCCATGCGGACGGTGCCGGAGCGGATTTCCACCAGTCCGAAAATCGCCTTCAGCAGGGTGGACTTGCCAGCCCCGTTGGGACCGATGATCCCGATCACCTCACCGAGATGCAGATCCAATGAGCAGCCGTTCAAAATGTCGACTCCGGGCAGGTACCCGGCCACCACATCCTCAACCCGGATCAGGGGGCCAAACTCGCTCATGATTCCGCCTCGCTCACGACCCTCCTCCTGCTCGACGCCGACCCAGATAGGCATCGATCACCTGGTGGTCGTGGATGACCTTCCACGGAGGTCCCTCGGCGATGACTCTGCCCTGGGCCAACACCACCACCCAGTCGCTGATGCCGGTCACCACGTCCATGGCGTGCTCGATGAACACCACCGTCAGACCCTCGAAGGCCAGCTGGGTGATGTGGCGCATCAAAGACTGGGCCAAAGCGGGGTTCACGCCGGCCATGGGCTCATCGAGCATGATCATCACCGGATCGGCCATGAGCGCCCGGGCCACCTCCAGGAGCTTTCGCTGACCGCCCGACAGCGTGCCGGCCAGCTCGTCACGCATGTGGGCCAGGTTGAACCGATCCAGCAGCTCGTCGGCAAGCTCGACGTTGGCCTCCTCCTGGTCGCGCCACCGCGACCGGAACGGGGCCGCCGACAATCGCTCCCCTGCTTGGCCGGGGGCCCCCAGAAGCACGTTGTCCAGCACGGTCAGCTTGGCTAGCGATTTGGTGAGTTGAAAGGTGCGGATCATGCCCTGGCGGGCCAATTGGTCGGGCGACGGCGAGGACACCGGCTGTCCGTCGAACGACCAGCGCCCGGTGTCGGCCCGGTCGAAGCCGGTCAACAGATTGAACAGGGTGGTCTTGCCCGCACCGTTGGGACCGATAAGGGCGGTGACCACCCCCCGCTCCACCTCCAGGTGGTCGACGTCCACCGCTCGCAACCCGCCAAAGCTCCTGGTGAGTTCGTCCACCACCAATATCGGGTGAGGTTTGGGCGCGCCAGCCACCGGGGGCACAGAGTGGTTGGGCTCGATCTGGGCCCCTACCAGCCCAGATTCGGTTCCGGCACGCGCCTCGCCGGGAACTGGCGTCAGCTCATCGGGCATCTAACTGCATTTCTATGCGATTGCCGGTAATACCCTGGGGGCGGAACAGCATGAGCAAAACCAGGGTCAAGCCCACCATGGCCACGCTGATGACCCCTTCGGAGCCGCTCAAGAAGTCAGCCACCGCGTCCGGGAGCCACGCCTCGGCGGTGAGCTGGCGCAGGAACGACTCAATCCACTCCCGCAGGAACCAGAACAAGATGGCGCCGAGCACCGGTCCCATGTAGGTGGCGGCGCCGCCCAGCAGCAGCGCGGTGTAGGCGAAGAAGGTGACCTGAGGACGGAATCCGTTGGGGTCGGCGCCAGAGGTCTTGATGGCATCGATCACCCCGCCCAGGCCGCCGATAACCCCGCCGATGATCAGTGCCTGCATCTTGTAGGAGAACACGTTCTTGCCCAGGCTGCGGGCTGCATCCTCGTCTTCCCGGATCGACTTCAGCACCCGTCCCCACGGACTGCGCACGATCAGGAACACCACCAGGCTGACCAGCGCCACCAGCACCCAGCCCACGGTGATGACCCACATCTGCTGGCCGGTGAACTCGAAGGTGCCCACGCCGTAGCGGTCGTGGGGACCGTCGGGGTAGGGATTCAGGTCGTAGAACGCCCCGGCGTCGAAGCTCACGCTGAGCGGCCCTCCGGTGAGGCCGATGGCGTCGGTAGAGCCGATAAGGATTCGGATGATCTCGGCGGCGGCAATGGTGACGATGGCGAACATCACCGCATGCAGCCGCAAGGTGGGAAAGCCGAGGGCCACCGCCAACGCCACCGACAAAACCAGGCCCACCAAGATGCCCACCCACAGCGACCAGCCGAAAGTGGCCACCGACACGCTGGTGCCGTAGGCCCCCAGCAACAAGAAGCCGACCTGGCCGAAGTTCAACAGCCCGGTGAAGCCGAAGTGCACGTTCAGGCCGATGGCGGCCAAGGCCAGGATCACCGCCTCGGGCCCGAATGCGGCTCGGGCCGCGTTGCCAAAGATGATGTCGAAGTCCACTTACCGCGCCCGTCTCATCTGGAGACCCCAGTCCACTCAACCCACCCGAGCCTTGATGCCGAACAGGCCTTGGGGGCGGAACAGCAACACCAGGATGAGTGCGGCCAGCGGCACCACAAACTTCAACTCGGGCGAGATCCACAGCGTGCTCACCTCAGTGGACATGCCGATTATGAGCGATCCGGCCATCGCGCCAAATGCCGTGCCCAGTCCGCCGAGCTCCACCCCGGCGAAGATCAACAACAGGAGCTGAAAGCCCAAAAACGGGTCGATGTCGGTGTCGAGACCCTGGAACACCCCGCCGAGTCCGGCCAGAGCGGCCCCAATGGCCCACACCATCAGCACCACTCGGTTCACGTTGATGCCTGATGCCTCGGCCAGGCTGGCGTTGTCCGACACCGCCCGGGTGGCCTTGCCGAACCGGGTCCACTGAAGCATCAGCCCCATGGCCAGCAAGATGGCGATGATCACCGCCACCGTCATCAGCTCTCGAGGGGTCACCGCCCACGGTCCGAACTCCCATCGCTCCTGCACTTGGAAGTCGGTATAGGGAAGGGGCTCGGCGCCGAAGAACAACTGGATCACCTGGCGCCCGAGCAGCGACAGGCCGATGGTGACCACCACAAGCTGGAAGATGCCCAGCCGTCGGTTCCGCAAGGGGCGGAACAGTCCCGTTTCCAACCCCGCACCCAGCATTCCGCACACGATCATGGTGACGATGGCGGCCACAATCAGGTTCAACTCGCCCCAGGAGCTGTTGAAGTACCAGGCGATGACCGCGCCAAAGGTCACCAGCTCCCCGTGGGCGAAGTTGACCAGACCCGTGGTTCCGTAGATGAGCGAAAGACCGATGGCGCTCATGGCGATGATCAGGCCGAATTTCAAGCCGTTGAACACCGTCTGAGCCGCCCGGTCCCCGAACGGCGTGCCCTTGGGGGCCTCGCCCACCGCGAACACCACCGCTCGGGAGGCGCCCTCGAGCACCGCCACCTCGACGATGGACTCGAACCCCTCCCTCAACCCGATCCCGTCGGGCAGCGTGCTCTGGTCGAGGGATACCCGGTACGTGCCGGCAACGGGCACCGCCACCGACCATTGGCCTTGGGAGTCGGTAACGGCCCGGCCGATACTCGCACCGGATTGGTCGGCCACGGTGATCTCAACCCCGGCGAAAAACTGGTCGAAGCCCACCCGAAGGGTGTCCTCCAGCACCGTCGGCTGGGAGCTGTCGGCTTCGCTGCCCGACTGGGCCGAGACGGGAACAGCCCAAGCCAGCACAAAACACAGCACGAAAACAGCGAGCGCGAGAAGCCTCCGCATCCACATTCACGCTACTGCCCGGCATAAACGCATTCGGGGAGGCATCAGCAGCGGGCGATTATTCGTGCTCCCCGTTTCACGAGCGGCCGATTAGCGACCACAATGGGGGCGTGGGCGACTGGGAGCGGCTGCGGAGTGATCTGGCCGAACTGGACAGGGTGATGGTGGCTTTCAGCGGTGGCGTCGACTCCTCCTTTTTGGCCTGGGTGGCCCACGACGTGCTGGGCGACCGAGCCCAAGCGGTCACCGCAGTGTCGCCTTCGCTGGCCAAGGCTGAGCGCGAGGACTGCGCTTTGCTGGCCGCCGAGTGGGGCCTGCGGTGGAGCGAAGTACACACCGACGAGATGGAACAGGCCGCCTATGTGGCCAATAGCGGCGACCGGTGCTATTGGTGCAAAGACGCCCTCATGGATGCGGTCGCCCCCCTGGCTGAAGCCACGTCGTGCACGGTGGCACTAGGAGTGAATACCGACGACTTGGGCGATCACCGCCCCGGCCAGCGGGCCGCGGCAGAGCGGGGTGCGGTGTTTCCCCTGGTGGACGCCGGATTCTCCAAGGCCGACGTTCGAAAGTGGTCGCAGCAGCTGGGGCTGCGCACCTGGGACAAGCCCGCCGCCCCCTGCTTGGCTTCCCGAATCCCCTATGGCACCCCGGTGACGATGGGGGCGTTGGCCTCAGTGGGCGACGCTGAGGCCGCCCTCCGGAAGATGGGATTCGCAGAACTGAGGGTTCGCCACTACGGCGATCTGGCCCGGATCGAAGTGCCCGAAGAGCGCCTGGCCGATGTGGTGGCCCAGCGGGGCGCGGTAGTCGAGGCGGTGCGCCAAGCCGGCTACCGGTACGCCACGCTCGATCTTGACGGCCTCCGCTCCGGAAATCTGAACGACGTGCTCGACATCGGCTCGTCGTCCCCGCGCCCTTGACCGACGCCGAATTGCGGACCGCCGAGCAGCAGCTCGCGGCATGCGCTCAGGAACTGGCCGAGGGCATCAGGGACGCCTTGCCCAAATGGGTGGTAGCGGCGGTGGAGAGCCGATTGGCAAGCCTGAGTCCTACGGTTCGAGAGGCGGCTGAAGCTGCCGGTGCGGCCGCAGCTACCGAGATAGGCGCCGAGGTGACTCGGCTGCTGGCCGCCGACATCGACGACCAATCCGAGAACCCCTTGGCCGTTCTGCGCCGAGCGGTGCGCTACCCCACCGAGGTGCTGGCCGCCGCCGGCGTTGCTCCGGTGGAGCGTGACGATTTCGCCATCCAGCGATTCCCCGGCGACGTATACGACCTCACCCCGGCGTCGTTCGCCGACCTTCACCCCGACTTGCAAGCTCCCGGGCTGACATGGGGAGCGGCCAAGGCGTTTGTGTACCGCCGCCGTCATGGCTGACCGGGAAAAACCCGGTTCGAATTCCCCCCGGCAAAACGTGACATACTGACGGTGCCAACAGGCGGAATGACAAGGGGAGTATTGATGGACGCTGATACCGCGTGGGTACTCGTAAGTGCCGCACTTGTGCTGTTCATGGTGCCGGGCCTGGCTTTGTTCTACGGGGGCATGGTCGGCACAAAGAACGTGCTCAACATGATGAACATGAATCTGTACTGCCTGGGCATCGTCCCCATCTTGTGGGCGGTGGCCGGATTCGGGTTTGCTTCCGGGGATTGGGATTTCCCGCTGTTCGGAGACTTCGACGCCTTCTGGCTCAACGGGGTTGACGACATGG
>VYDF01000028.1 GCA_009843565.1 Acidimicrobiia bacterium
GCGACGTGGTTGGCCTCACCGGCACCAACATCGGGTGCGACACCTCCTCGTGCGGAGCCTGCACCATCCATGTGAACGGCGAGTCGGTGAAATCCTGCACCATGCTGGCCGTGCAGGCCGACGGCCAAGACCTCTTGACCATCGAGGGCCTGGCCGACGGCGACGTGCTCCATCCCATGCAGGAGTCGTTCCGCCAGTGCCACGCCCTCCAGTGCGGCTATTGCACGCCGGGCATGGTCATGGCCGCCGTCTCGCTGTTGGATGAGAACCCCGACCCCACCGAGCGGGAAGTCCGCATCGGGCTTGAGGGCAATCTGTGCCGCTGCACCGGGTACCACAACATCGTCAAAGCTGTTCTGCACTGCGCGGAGGCCTCGTCATGATTCCTGCGGCATTCGACTACATCCGGGCCGGATCGGCCGACGAAGCGCTGGCCGCGCTGGCCGAGCACGGCGACGAGGCCAAGCTGCTGGCCGGGGGTCATTCCCTGCTGCCGCTGATGAAGCTGCGGCTGGCCACCCCCGCGGTTCTGGTGGACATCGGCCGCCTCGACGACCTCAGCTACATCAACGACGCCGGCGACCATCTGGCCATCGGCGCCCTTACCCGCCATCGCGACGTGGAGACCAGCGAGCTGGTGCAGTCGCAGGCCGGGCTGCTGGCCGAGGCCACCAGCCACGTGGGCGATCCTCAGGTGCGCCACCGGGGCACCATCGGCGGCTCCATCGCCCACGGCGATCCCGCATCCGACCTGCCGTCAGTGATGCTGGCCATGCGGGCCACCCTGGTGGCTCGGGGACCGGGCGGCGAGCGGGAGATCGCGGTGGACGACTTCTTCACCGGTTTCTTGGAGACCGCTCTGGGCGACGACGAACTGCTCACCGAGATTCGGGTGCCCAAGATGCCCGATGCCACATGGGGCTTCCAGAAGTTCAACCGCCGGGCCCAGGACTGGGCCATCGTGGGCGTGTCGGCCATCGTCGACAACGGCAGCGCCGGCGTGGGGCTGGTGAACATGGACAGCACTCCGGTCCGGGCTGCTGGTGTGGAGGCCGCCCTGTCTGGGGGAGCGTCGGCCGCCGACGCGGCCGAATCGGCCGCTGAGGGCACCAACCCGCCATCTGACCTGAACGCCGGCCCCGAGTACCGGGAGCATCTCGCCCGGGTGCTCACCCGCCGGGCGCTCGAAGCCGCTGGACGCTAACGCCCAGCCCTTGGGCCCTCAGCCCTCATCGGCTGCCGAGGTGGCCGACGGGCTAAAGGGCTGTGACTACCTGGCCGACGAGGGGTTGGCCACGGCCGTGTTCTTGGCCATGACCTTGAACCGCCCCCTGCTCCTCGAGGGCGAGCCCGGCGTGGGCAAGACCGAGACGGCCAACGCCTTGGCCGTGTGGACCGGCGGAGAGCTGATACGCCTCCAGTGCTACGAGGGCATCGATGTGGCCCAGGCGGTGTACGAGTGGGACTACTCCCGCCAGCTCCTACACCTGCGCACGGCGGAAGCTACCGGGGGAGCCACCCGAGAGATGGCCGACGCCCTGGAAGACGAGCTGTACTCCGAGCGTTTTTTGATCAGGCGCCCCCTGCTGCGGGCCATCGCGGCCTCCGAAGGGCCGCCGCCGGTGCTGTTGATTGACGAGGTCGACCGGGCCGATGACGAGTTCGAGGCCTTTCTGCTGGAGATCCTGTCCGACTATGCGGTGACCGTGCCCGAGATCGGCCGGTTCGCGGCCGTCACGCCGCCTCGGGTCATCATCACCTCCAATCGCACCCGCGACGTTCACGACGCCCTCAAGCGGCGCTGTCTGTACCACTGGGTGGAGCACCCCAGCTTCGAGCGGGAGGTGGCCATCATCGGCCGCCGGGCCCCCGGAGTGAGCGAGTTGCTGGCCCGCCAGGTGGCTGCCGCGGTGGCCGCATTCCGGGAGCTGGGCCTGTACAAGCCCCCCGGTGTGGCCGAGAGCATCGATTGGAGCCTGGCGCTGGGCCGACTCGGGGCCGCCGAGCTGAGCCCTGAGATTACCCAGGCCAGCCTGGGATCGGTGCTCAAGTACCGGGAAGACCAGCAGCGGGTAGTCGACCAGGGCATTGGTGGCCTGATCGAACAGGCCATCGCCCGTGCAGGTTGACGAGATTGCGGTTGGATTCGTAAATGCGCTGAGAGGCGCGGGCATCGACGTGGCCGTGGGGTCGTCGGTGAACTACTACCAAGCGCTCGGCGCGGTGGGCATGGAACAGCGCAGCTCGGTGTATTGGGCCGGCCGGGCCACCCTGGTTACCGAGCCCGACGACATCGAGCTATACGACAAGATCTTTGACGCCTACTACGGCGGACAGCTGCTGGTGGCCACCCCGGTGGTGGAAGTGACCCAGCCCATCACCCTGGTGGTGGACGACGACGGCGACGACGAGGCCGATGACGGCAGCGACGACGAACCCGGCGATCCCACCCTCACGCTGCGCTGGAGCCGCCACGAAGTGCTGCGCGACAAGGACTTTGCCGACTACAGCGACGACGAGCTCGACGAGGCCCACCGGCTCATGGCCGCCATGGCCCGCATTGGCGGCACCCGCCGGTCACGCCGTCGGCGCCGCACTCACCGCACCGCCGGCCACCCCGAATTACGCCGCACCGTGCGGGCCGCCATTCGCAGCGGCGGGGAGCCGGTGCGTCGCTGGTATACCGAGCCGGGTGAGCGGCTGCGCCGGGTGGTGCTGCTGCTGGACATCTCCGGGTCGATGGAGTCGTACGCCCGGGCCCTCATCCGATTCGTCCACGCCGCGGTGGTGGGCCGCCGCCGGGTGGAGGTGTTCACCATCGGCACCCGACTCACCCGCATTACCCGGGAGCTGTCATCGCGCGACCCCGACCGGGCGCTGGATGCGGCGACCGAAGCGGTGAGCGACTGGTCGGGCGGCACTCGCCTGGGCGACACCTTGGCCGAATTCAATGAACTATGGGGCATCCGGGGCATGGCCCGAGGTGCCACCGTGGTCATATTGAGCGATGGCTGGGATAGGGGCAGTCCTGAGGTGATGGCCGAGCAGATGGCCCGATTGCAGCGGGTGACCCATAGACTCGTGTGGGTGAATCCGCTGAAGGCCACCCCCGGCTACCAGCCGCTAGCCCAGGGCATGGCCGCGGCCTTGCCCTACGTCGATGACTTCATCGAAGGCCACTCGTTGCGCTCTCTAGAGCGTTTGGCCGATGTGCTGGCCGACGACCGGGCCCCGGCCGATGCTCTTCTCATGATCGGAGCTGGCTCAGAATGAAAGAGATCCTGTCTGACTTGGACGCTTGGCGGGCCGAGGGCCGGCAGGTGGCGCTGGCCCGGGTGGTCAACGTCGAAGGCTCTGGGCCCCGCGACCCCGGCGCGGCCATGGCAGTGAGCGACAACGGCGATGTGATCGGATCGGTGTCGGGGGGTTGCGTGGAGGGCGCGGTGGTGGTCGAGGCCCTCGACATCCTCGAAACCGGCGAGCGCCGCATGGTCAGCTTCGGCTACAGCGATGACGAGGCGTTTGCGGTGGGGCTCACCTGCGGGGGCACCATCCACCTGTTCATCGAGCCGTTGGACTGGTAGTGGTGTCCGAACTCTACGAACGGCTGCGAGAAGCCATAGTCGACGAGCGCCCGGTGGCGCTGGCCACCGTCATCGAGGGCCACAACGCCGGGACCAAGCTGGTGGTGGAGCCCGACGGCGACATCATCGGCACCCTGGGCCATCCCGAGCTGGACCGAATCGTGAGCCGGGACGCGGTGGGGGAACTGGCCGCCGGCCGCACCGGCGTGCGCCACTACGGCGCCGAAGGGCAAGCCCGGGAAACCGATGTATCGGTGTTCATCGAGTCGTTCTCGCCTCCGCCGATCATGCTCGTTTTTGGCGCGGTGGATTTCACCGCCGCGCTGGCTCGATCTGGCAAGCTGCTGGGGTTCAACGTGATCGTGGCCGACGCCCGTTCGGTATTCGCCACCGTCAAGCGGTTCCCCATGGCCGATCGGGTGATGGTGGCCTGGCCCGACGAGGTGTTCGACACCTACGGCGATCGGCTCGGCCCCCACGATGCGGTTTGCATCCTCACCCACGACCCCAAGTTCGACGTGCCCGCCGTGCAGCGGGCGGTGGCCACCGACGTGGGCTACATAGGGGTCATGGGAAGCCGCCGCACCCACGCCACCCGCCTCGAGCGGTTGCACGAGGTGGGGGTCGACCAGAAGGGAATCGACCGGCTGATGGCGCCCATCGGGCTGGACATCGGCTCCCGCACCCCTGAAGAGACCGCCATCTCGGTGTGTGCGGAGATCATCGCCAACCGCACCGGCCATAGCGCTCCCTCGCTGCGCGACAGCGAAGGCCCCATCCACCGCCCAACTGCTGACGAATGAGACGCCTCGCCGCGCTGTTGGCGGCGGTGCTGGCACTCTCGGCCTGTGGCAGTTCCGATCCAGCCGCCGAACCCACGGCTGCTCCGGTAGCGCCGTCAGCCACCGAGGTTGTCGACGCAACCGAGGCTTCCGAACCCCCCGCGGTGTCCGCCCCCGCGTCCACATCGGCGGATTCCGCCACCCCGGCACCTACTCCTGCACCGATTCCTGCCCTGCCCACACCCCAAGTGATCACCGGCGGCGAAGGGCCCACCGGGGATCTGCTCTACGTCTCGCGTGATTGGGCCACCGACTGGTCCACCCGCACCATCGATCTTGACGAATTGCGCATCGGCATCCAGTTGGTCCCCATCCGCGACCGCATCCCGCCCATCGACAACCCCGACTTCGCCCCCGCATCAGAAGCCGGCTGGGCAGATCAAGAGCCCGGCCTCTTGCTGGTTGTGGGGGAGACGGCCCGCTTCTATCCGCTGGCCATGCTCATCGTCCATGAAATTGTCAACGACGAGATCGAGGGCCGCCCGGTGCTGGTCACCTACTGCCCGCTGTGCAACAGCGCATTGGTGTTCGACCCGGTGGTTGACGGTCTGCTCCTTCGGTTCGGCACCTCGGGCCTGCTGCGCAACAGCGACTTGGTGATGTGGGACGACGCCACCGAGTCGCTGTGGCAACAGATCGGCGGCGAGGGACTGGTGGGGGCCTACGCCGGCCATCGCCTGGCCGTCATCCCAGCGGCCATCGTCTCGTGGGGCGACTTCACGGCCGGCTACCCCGACGGGGTGGTGCTGGCCCCGCCCGGCCGTTCCGCCAGCAGCTACGGCCGCAATCCCTACGTGCAGTACACCTCCCGGTCGGCGCCCATCCCCGGCTTCTTCGACTCCACCATTCTCGACGACCGCTATCCCGCCCTGGAGCGCACGGTTGGGGTCACGGTGAATGGCCACGACAAGGCCTACCCGTTCAGCGTGGTGCAGGCCAACAGGGCGGTGAACGACACCGTGGCCGGGGTTCCCATCGTGGTGGTGTGGTCGCCGGGCACCGCCGACGCCCTGGATTCCTCAGTTACCGCCGGAGGAGTGGATGTGGGTGCGGCTCTCGCTTTCGACCGGCGGGTCGACGGTGAGGTGCTCGAGTTCTCACCGCTAGGACAGGGCCGCTTCACCGACGACCGCACCGGTTCGACATGGAACGTGCTCGGCCAAGCGGTCGAAGGCGAGCTGGCCGGCACCCGGCTCGACCCGGTGGTCCACACCAACGAGTTCTGGTTCGCTTGGGCCGCCTTTCACCCCAATGGCGAGGTATTCGGGCCGTGACCGTTGCCGCCGTTCTATTGGCCGCAGGCGCCGGAACCCGGTTCGGAGGCGACACCCACAAACTGCGGGCTCCGTTTCGGGGGCTGACCGTGGTGCAGCACGCCTTGGGCGCCGCCTTGGAGGCCGGTCTCGATGCAACGTACATCGTGACCGGGGCGGTGGAGCTGCGCGACCTCATTCCCGACGGGGTGGTGTTGGTGGAGAACCACTCCTGGGAACTGGGTCAGGCCACCTCGCTGCGGGCCGGGGTGTTCACTGCCGAGAACGACGGCCACGACGCGGTGGTTGTCGGGCTGGGCGACCAGCCCTTGGTGGGCCCAGAGTCGTGGCAGACAGTGGCCGAGGCCGAGGGCGACCTGGTGACCGCCGTCTACCGGGGGCGCCGCAGCCCGCCGGTGAAGCTGGGGGCCGCGGTCTGGCCGCTGCTGCCCACGAGCGGTGATGTGGGAGCCAGAATGCTGATGCAAATGCGGCCCGAGCAGGTTGCGGAAGTATCCTGTCCCGGAGAACCGGTGGATTTTGACACCCTGGAGGACTTGCAAGAATGGAAATGAACAACGAAATCGAGGTGAACGCCTCGGCCAGCGATGTTTGGGCCGCCTTCAATGATGTGGAGCGCATCGCCCCTTGCCTACCCGGTGCTCAGCTCACTGAGATCGAGGGAGAAGAGTACCGGGGCGTGGTCAAGGTCAAGGTTGGTCCGGTCAACGCCCAATACAAGGGCAAGGCCACGTTCACCGAACGCGATCAAGACGCCATGAAGGTGGTCATTCTGGCTGAGGGCCGCGAAACCAGGGGACAGGGAAACGCCAGCGCCACTATCACCGCCACGGTTGAGGCACTGGATGACGACCGGACCAAAGTAGGGGTTACCACCGATCTCAAGATCACCGGCAAGGTGGCTCAGATAGGGCGCAATCTCATTCCCGACGTGAGCGCCAAGATCATGGACCAATTCGCCGATAATCTAGAGGGCATGCTTTCAGCCTCCACAGATGATTCTTCCTCAGGCGACGACGCTGCATCCCGCCCCGAGCCCGAAGCAGTTGACTTGCTGGAAGTGGCCGGCCCGCCGGCTGCCAAGAAATTCGGTCCCATTGCTGGAGTCATCGCTGCTCTGTGGATCGTGAGGAAGATCTTCAAGAGAAGGAAGAAAAAGAAGGGCTGACCCTTCGCTTGGGAAACGACGATCACGTCGAGGCCCTGCTGGGCCGCGCGCCCCAGGGTCCCTATGAGGTGGTGGTCAGGGCCGACGACGGCACACCCCGGGTGCTGAGAAATGCCCCCTTCCTGGACGACGGCACTCCCATGCCCACCCGGTACTGGCTGGTGGGCCCCGATGATGTGCTGCTAGTGAGCAGGCTGGAGTCGGCCGGGGGAGTGCGCCGGGCCGATGCCGCCATCGATCCCGACGAGTTGGCCGATGCCCACCGCCGCTATGCCGCCGAGCGGGACGCCGCCATCCCCGATGGCTACACCGGGCACCGCCCTTCTGGCGGGGTGGGGGGCACCCGGCAGGGGGTCAAGTGCCTTCACGCCCACTACGCCTGGCACCTGGCCGGAGGCGACGATCCAGTAGGCCGATGGGTGGCCGAACACCTGGGCTCCGAGGCAGTGGTATGAGCCCCCCGGTGGTGGCCGCCATCGACTGCGGGACCAATTCCACCCGGTTGTTGGTCAGCAGGGGCGGTGCCGAGACCCTGGACCGGCTTATGACCATCACTCGACTGGGGGAAGGGGTGGATGAGTCCGGCCGTTTGGCTGCGGGGGCCATCGAGCGCACACTCGACTGTCTGCGTCGCTACCGGGAGGTGATGAATCGCCACGGGGTGGAGGCCGTTCGGATCACCGCCACCTCCGCGGCCCGGGATGCGGCCAACCGCGATGAATTGTTCGACGTCGCCGAGGCCGTGGTCGGAACCCGCCCCGAGCTTTTGAGCGGCTTGGACGAGGGAAAGCTGTCGTTCAGGGGAGCCACCGCCGACCTCAATCCAGACTTGGGACCGTTTCTGGTGGTCGACCTGGGGGGAGGCTCTACGGAGCTGTGCGTGGGCACCACCGCTTGCGAGGCGGCCATGTCGTTGGATGTGGGCTGCGTTCGACTCACCGAGAAGTACCTGCACAGCGACCCGCCGCTTCCCGAGGAGCTGCATGCCTGTATTTCGGTGACCGGCGCACACCTCGACGACGTCGACCGGGAGATGCCCGCGGCCCGACAGGCCCGGACATTCGTGGGGTTGGCTGGCACCATCTCCACCGCCGCGGCGGTGGAACAGGGGCTGCATGACTACGACCGCGACAAGATCCATCACTTCGAGCTGACCAAGGCCGCGGCCGAGGATGTGTTCCGCACCCTGGCCACCGAGTCGCGGGCCGACCGGGCCTTCAACCCCGGTCTGGAAGCAGGCAGGGTGGATGTGATCGTGGGGGGCATGGCCATTCTGGTGAAGATCATGCGGCACTTCGGGTTTGAAAGTTGCCTGGTGTCGGAGTCGGACATCCTGGATGGGATGGTTTTGAGCTTGCTGGACTAAGTGCCTCCCACTTTGTTGGTAGAGAGTTAGTAGGTTTGGCGGGAGTGCGGACTTGGTCTCGATTTCGGGGTACTCGGGAGGGGCGGGTTCTTCTTGGCTCCAGGGTGGAGCTGCGGCCGCTGATGGAGAGCGATTTTCCCGAATGGCAGGCTGTGCGTCGGGCGAACCGGGAATGGCTCACCCCTTGGGAGCCCAAGCCCCCCAGTACCCAGCCCGATGTAGTGGAAGACCGCTTGGCCTTCAGCGCTCGATGCAGTGC
>VYDF01000046.1 GCA_009843565.1 Acidimicrobiia bacterium
GCGGACCCAAGTTCTGCTCCATGAAGATCACCCAGGACGTGCGGGACTACGCCGCCCGCCAAGGGGTGGACGAGTCGGTGGCCATCGAGTTGGGAATGAAATCCAAGGCCGAAGAGTTCCGGGACACCGGTGCCGAGATCTACTCGGCAGGGTCGTGACGCTGCATGTTCCCCGACTGCACGTCATCGCCGACAGCTCCGCTTTGGCCGACGCTGCCTTTGAGGGCGGAGCCCCCGCGGTGCAAGTCCGCATCAAGGGAGTCCACGACGCCGCAGTATTGGCCGAATGCCAGCGCATCGTGGCGTCGGCTCAGGCCACCAATGCAGTGGTGATCGTGAACGATCGGGCCGATATCGCGCTGGCCGCCGGGGCTCACGGTGTACACGGCGGCACCGAAGACCTGCCGGTGGCCGAGATGCGGCTTCTGCTCGGCCCCAACCGGCTAGTGGGAGGCACGGCCCGAGACCCAGACACTGCCCTCGTCCACCAAGACCGCGGCGCGTCCTATGTGGGCGTGGGACCGGTATACGCCTCCGCCACCAAGGCTGGGCTTCCTGAGCCGCTGGGGCCAGCCGGGGTGGAGAAGGTGGCCGCGGCGGTGGACATACCGGTGATCGCCATCGCTGGCATCACCGCCGCCCGAGTGCCGGAGCTGCTGAATGCCGGGGCTCACGGAGTGGCGATTATCGGCGCGGTTGCCCATGCAGCTGATCCCGCCACAGCCACCGCAGAGTTGCTGGAGGCCCTCGGTGGCTGACCTGTCCCTGAAGCCCGACGTCATCGTTGTCGGAGGCGGCATCATCGGGCTCTCGGCCGCCTGGCAGCTTCATCGAGACGGTATCGATGTGGTGGTGCTCGATCCCGCGCCCGGCACCGGGGCCAGCCATGCCGCGGCGGGAATGCTGGCCCCCATCCACGAGGCCTACTGGGGTGAAACTCACATCCTCGGACTGAACTTGGCGGCCAGCCAGGCGTGGCCGGCGTTCGCCGACGCCTTAGGCGTCGATGTCGTGGACTACCGCCGCAACGGGATGCTGATGGCTGCCTATGACGCCGACGACAAGGCGTTGCTCGACAACTTGGGCGATCTGCACGAACAGGAGGGCCTGCCGGTGGAACGGCTCCGCAGTAGGGAGTGCCGCTCCCGCGAGCCGCTGCTCGCCCCCGGAGTCCGGGGCGGGGTGTACTCGCCGCTCGACCACCAAGTAAATCCTCGTCGAGTGGTGGCCGAACTGCTGAGCCGGGTGCCCACCATCCCGGTGTCGGCCACCCAGGTGGCTCGCAACCAGGTTGCAACCGATGATGGCCGGGTGATGGCCTGCCAGCAGGTGGTGGTAGCCGCCGGGGCGTGGACCGGCCGGCTTCTGGGCGTGCCCATCCGGCCCATCAAGGGGCAGATCCTCCGCCTAAACGGCCCCGAGGGGTTGTTGCGGCTGCCAGTGCGGGGCGTAGTGCGGGGGTCGAGCGTGTACGCGGTGCCCCGCAGCGACGGTGAAATCGTGGTGGGCGCTACCCAGGAGGAGCAGGGGTTTGACACCCGAGTGACCGCGGGGGGCGTCTACGAGCTGCTCCGAGACGTGCTGGCCCTGCTGCCGGGGCTGAGCGAGATCGACTTGGAGGAGACGTGGGCCGGCCTGCGCCCCGGCGCCCCCGACAATGCCCCGATCATCGGCACCGGCGACGACGGCATCGTGTACGCCACCGGCCACTACCGCAACGGCATCCTCACTGCGCCGATCACTGCGACCGCGGTAGCTGCGTTGGTGCAGGGCCGCCAACCGCCAGTGGACTTGTCCCCGTTCAGCCCCGGTCGGTTCGGCGCCGAACCAATCGGCGATCCTCCGAACACCGAGCACCTCAGCGGAGTAACGGCATGATCGTCATTGTGAATGGGGAGGATCAGGAGGTGGCCCCAGGTTGCACGGTTGGAACGCTGGCCCCCAATCAGCGAGGGGTGGCGGTAGCGGTCAACCGGGAGATCGTGCCCCGCAGCCGATGGGGCCAGGCCCTTTTGGCCGAGGGCGATCGAGTCGAGATCCTCGAAGCCGCCCAGGGGGGATAGATGGGCGATTCTGACCCCCTAAAGCAGGTGATTTGAATGGGCGATTCGTGGTCCGTGGCTGAGCGCAGCTTCACCAGCCGCCTGATTGCCGGCACCGGCGGCGCGCCCAACCTGGCCGTGCTGGAGCGGGCCCTGATCGCATCGGAGTGCGAGTTGGTCACCGTGGCCCTGCGCCGGGTGTCGCCCGAGGCCACCGGCTCGGTGCTGGAGGTAATCGATCGCCTTGGCCTCGATATTCTGCCCAACACCGCCGGATGCCACACTGCGGCCGACGCCGTACTCACCGCCAAACTGGCCCGGGAGGCATTCGAAACAAACTGGGTGAAGCTGGAGGTGATCGCCGACGACATTACCCTTCTGCCGGAGGGAATCGAGTTGGTGGAAGCGGCCGAAACGCTGGTGGACGATGGCTTCACTGTGCTGGCCTACACCAACGACGACCCGGTGCTGGCCCGCCGCTTGGAAGACTTGGGGTGTGCATCGGTCATGCCCTTGGGGGCGCCCATTGGATCAGGCATGGGCATCCGCAACCCTCACAACATCGAGATGATCGTGGAGCAGTCGTCGGTGCCGGTGGTGCTGGACGCGGGCATCGGCACTGCCTCCGACGCCGCGCTGGCCATGGAGTTGGGCTGCGACGCGGTGATGGTGGCCTCCGCCATCACCCGAGCCCGAGACCCCGAGCAGATGGCCGCCGCCATGCGGCTGGCCACCGAGGGCGGGCGGCAGGCCCGACTGGCCGGGCGGATTCCCAAGCGCTTCGGTGCCGAAGCCTCAACCACCAGCCAGGGCCGTGCCGAATTCTGAACCGGGCCGCAGCGGTCGCAGAGATGACCAAGCGCGCCCATTTCGCACGCCGGCGGCAGACAAGAGCGGTTCGCCGGTGACGGATCGCAGGAAGGACCCAGTTCGCACACCTCAACCGAGTTCTGATCACCGTCGACCGTTCAGCCCGAAGCGGGCGTTGGCCTCGGAGTTGCTCGTGCTCACCGATGTGGTGGTGAGTGCCCCGGCGGTGGTCTTCCGGGCCAAAGGTCGTCCCCCCCAGATCCGGCGTGAGCTGGCCAAGATCATGAGAGGCCACACCGACTGTCTCATCCTGGCCTCAATGATCGACCCCGTAGCCGACGGAGTGCATCTGGCCGGGTTCGATCGCTACCCCAAGGTGTACCGGGGCATCGTCGGACGCTCATGTCACGGGCTCGACGAGGTGCGTAGGGCTGAGCTTGAAGGTGTGGACTACGTGACCATCTCTCCCGTGTTCGAAACCGAGTCGAAACCGGGCTACGGGCCACCGCTGGGGCTGGGCGGATTGGGCCGTATTGCCCGACAAGCCCATGTCCCGGTGTATGCCCTGGGTGGAATCGACGTGGGCCGGGTCGCAGCCTGTCGAGACGCCGGTGCAGCCGGCGTGGCCGTGCAGGGAGCGGTGGCCCGAAGCTCCAATCCCGAGGAAACCATTGCCGCCCTCTTAGACGAGTGGCACTCGTGATGAATCCTCCGGTGGCGCTGAGCGTGGCCGGTTCAGACCCATCAGGCGGCGCCGGGATTGCTGCCGATTTAGCCACCTTCGCAGCGCTGGGAGTACACGGGACCGTGGCGGTCACCGCGGTGACGGCCCAGAACACGGTGGGTGTGCAGGGGATACACCCCATTCCAGCCGACTTCGTGGCCCGCCAGCTCGACTCGGTGCTCGACGATTTGCCGGTGGCCGCGGTGAAGACCGGCATGCTGGGCAGTCGGGATGTGATCGCTGTGATCGGCGAGTATGCGGTGGGCGGACGGCTGCCCAACCTGGTGGTCGATCCGGTGATGGTGTCGTCTACCGGGAACCGGCTGCTGGATGCTGGGGCGGAGGCCGCCTATCTGGAGCTTCTGGGGCACGCGACAGTGGCCACTCCCAATGCCCGGGAGGCTTTGGTACTCGCTGAGGTAGCCGGGTTGGACGAGCCGTCCGATCTGGCGGCATTGTGCCCAGGCTGGCTGGTGGTGACTGGAGAAGTCACAGCCACCGACTGGATACACCACGACAACAGTTGGAGCGAGTTGCCCGGCGAGGTGATCGATACTGCCAACGATCACGGCACGGGCTGCACATTCTCAGCCGTGGTGGCCGCGGCTTTGGCGGCGGGAACGGAGCCCTTGGATGCGATCGTGGGCGCCAAAGACTTTGTCCGCGAGCGCATCGCGCGTTCGGCCGAATGGGATTTGGGCGCGGGCCGGGGGCCAGTGGCGCACCTTATGGGGCCAGAGTAATGAGGGTGAGGCCGTCGGCTATGGGGAGCATGACTTGGGCGGTGCGGGGGTCGGCGACCACATGATCGTTGAAGGCCCGGATCTCGGCGGTGGCAGGATTCTCAACTAGGTCGGTATCGGGATCAGCCACTCGGCCACCCCACAGCACGTTGTCCACCAGGATGATTCCCTTCGGGCTGAGCCGACGGAGTATCTCCTCGTAGTAGATCTTGTACGACTGCTTGTCGGCGTCGATAAAGGCTAAATCGATGGGCGGATTATCCGGCAGGGCGGCCAAGGTCTCGGCGGCGGGGGCAATCACCACTTCAATGCGGTCAGCCACCCCGGCCCGCTCCCAATACGAACGCCCAACGCTCACCCACTCATCGCTCACGTCACAGCACAGCAGCCGTCCGCCGGGGGCCAATCCCCGAGCGATTGACAGGGCCGAGAAGCCGGTGAATGTGCCCACCTCCACTGCGAACTCCACGTCGAGCATGCGGGTGAGCATGGTCATGAAGGCTGCCTGCTCGGGCGCGACCTGCATTCCGGAGATGCGGCCCAATTCGGCGGTGACGTCGATCAGCTCCTGGGCGATGGGGTCGATGCCCGCGCCGTGGGCCACCAGGTACTCCTGCACGTCGGCACTGAGGCCGATGCTCTTAGGGTTCATGCCCGCCCCAACACGGAATCCACCTCGATGATGATGGCCCGCCGGTCGGAACCCCGGTCTTTGGCCGGGCTGTAGCGCTGGCCGTAGCGGGTCACCGCGTCGGCGCACTGCTCGGGATCGGCGGTGACGATGGCATCGCCCTCCAATGTGACCCATCGGCCGCCGTCCACCTGGCACAGCGCAGCTCGTCCGCCCCCGGCCTCCGCCAGCAGCCGCACTTTCTTGGCGCCGGCCCAGGTGATGATGCGAGCGGTGGCGGTGTCAGGATCCCAGGTGAACCCCACCGGGGTCACGTGCGGGGTGCCGTCGGAGCGCATGACGGTGAGCGAGGCCAGGTGGCTATCCCGGAGAAAGGCGTTCATCTCGTCGGTGAGGTTGTGGGGATCGTGGGCCATCGGCTCATACCTCCTCGGTCAACAGGGATTCGGGCAGAGGTCGGGCGTGTACCACCACCAGACGCTGGGTAGCCCGGGTCATGGCCACATACAGGGCTCGCATTCCCTTGGGGAGCTTCTCGCATATGTCAGCCGGCTCCACCACTATGGCGGTGTCCACCTCGAGCCCCTTCACCAACTCGACGGGAACGATGGTCACCCGAGACTCCAGCCCTCGCTCATACACCAGGCCGTGGTCAACGTTGGCGGAGGTGAGTGCCTCAGAGATGGCATCAGCGAACTCGTTGTGACAGATCACGGCCAGATTCCCGTTGGCCAACGCGTTGAGCTCGGCCTTTACTTCGTCCACGACGGCGGCTGTCAGGCTGCTGTGCCTCAATTCGCCACTCTTGCCGTTACCAGAAAGTGGATCTTGATGGCCGACGACGGGCACAAAGCGGGGAGGCCGGCCTTCGGTACGGATCGACTGCGGTGGTATTAGACCGGGCATGGCGGCGTCGAGCACCTTGGCGGCCACCTCCATGATCGGCTCGGGCAGTCGATAGCCGATGGTCAATTCGGAGAATCGGGGCTCGACGTGGTCGGGCAGGTGCTCGAACACGCTGTCCCAGGAGTCATGCCCCCATGCTGACGTGGCCTGGGCGATATCGCCCACCACGGTCATCGATCCGTTGAGCGAGCGGCGGCTGATCATCCGGAGCTGCATGGGCGACAGGTCTTGGGCCTCGTCCACCACGATGTGGCCGTAGGTGCGGATTGAGTCAGCCTGCCTGTGGCCCGATCGGGGCCCCAACAGGGCGAGGGCCTCGTCCAGCAGCGGGGCGTCGTCGGCCGTCCACATCACCTCGGAGGCATGGGGCCGTCGGGAGCGGAAGAGCAGGTCGGTCTCCTCTGAGGTCAACACCGACCCCGCCGCCGAGCGGAGCAGTGCCGGAGAACCGAACAGGTCGTGCAGCAGGTGGGTCGGGGTGAGCTCAGGCCACATCCATTCCAGGGCCTCTCGCAATTCAATGCTGCCGTGAAGCTGCTCGCGCACCGCCTCCACGTCGGGGGCAGGGGTATCGGTACGGGTACTGCTGTCGGCAAGATGCTGGTACACCTGTTCTTCGACGAAACGACGGGCCCGGTTGTGGGTACGGAACCGCTTGCGGGCCTGGCGTACGATCTCGGCGCTTTGATCAATGGTGAGACGGAGCCGCCGGAGTCCGAAGCCCACCACCAAGTTGGCCCGCAGCGGGCGCTGGCGATCACGTCGGGCTCGGCGCAGCACCGTGATCATGCGCAGGTCGCCCTTGATGCGGGAGACGCGAGGGGTGTCGAGCCCCTTCACCGGGGTGCCGGGCAGCAGGTCGGCCAGCATCGATACCTCAACGCCGGCCTCGCCCAGAGAGGGAAGCACCTGCTCGATATAGGTCAAGAACAGGCGGTTGGGACCGAGCACCAGCATCCCCTGGCCTTCGAGGGGAAAGCGGTGGGTGTAAAGCAGGTACGCGGCCCGATGGAGGGCGGCCACCGTTTTGCCGGTGCCGGGACCGCCCTGCACCACGAGAAGGCCGGACAGCGGAGAGCGGATGATGGCGTCCTGTTCGACCTGGATGGTGGCAGCCGCATCGGCCAAGCGCCCGGTGCGCCCGGCTTCCAATCCAGCCCGAAGCGCGGCCTCCCCCACCAACGGCATGCGGCCGCGGCCATTGGTCTCGCCGAAATATTCGTCTTCCACCCCCAGCAGTTCCCGGCCCCGGGTCACGAAATGGCGGCGGCGGGACAAGCCCATGGACTCGCTCCCGGTGGCCCGGTAGAAGGCCTCGGCCGCCGGGGCCCGCCAGTCGATGGTCACCGGTTCTTGATCGTCATCCCAAACTGCCACTCGGCCCACATAGAGGCGATCGCCTCCTTGATCCTCGCTCCAGTCGAGGCGGCCGAACACCAGCGAGGCGTTGCCGATATCAAGGGCGCTGAGGCGGGTGCTGATGGAGTCCCAAATGATCTCCCGCTCATAACGGGCCTGATGGGTGCCGCCCGCGCCCACCTCCACCATGCCCTTGAGTGAAAGGGCCCGCTCCCTAGCTGTTTTGAGGGCTAGGTGGGCCTGATCGATGTATGTCTGCTCCGCGGCGTGTTCGGGATGAATCGGAGACTCCTCAGACTGAGTTCAAAATCAGTGAACATTCAAGTCTAGTACGCCTCTGGAAGATTAAGCAGACGCGGCCTCGCCGATCTCTTTTAGGGCATCGCCGATGGCAGCCCGCAGGCGGCGGGCCAGAGGCGGGGACAGGTGGGCCACCAACCCGTAGCCGGCTTGGCCCACCTCCTCGACGGTGAGGACCACCCGGGGTATGGCGTCTTCGTAATCGTCGGCGATGGCCACCGCCCACGACACCGGGGAGAACTCGTCGTCGTCGCCGGGTGGGAGGTCGGCCGGGTCGAAGGGATAGTCGTCTATAGACCGGCGCACCGGGTCGATGGTATCGGAGGCGATGGTACTGGGACGGTAGTGCTGGGCGATGGTACTGGGAGCGGCGGAACTGGGGCGATGGTACTGGGAGCAGCGGTTCTGGAGGCGGTAGTGCTGGGCGATGGTACTGGGAGCGATGGTGATCGGTACCGTTTATGTGTGGCCAACGGTGCTGCCATCACCAACGACGCCTTCTTGCGGGCGTGTCGCGGCCTGCCGGTGGACCGAGTACCCGTGTGGTTCATGCGCCAAGCCGGCCGGTCGCTGCCCGAGTACCGAGCCATCCGGGGAGAGGGTTCGATGCTGGACACCATCGCCCGTCCGGAGGTGGCCACCGAGATAACCCTTCAGCCAGTGCGCCGCTATGGGGTGGACGCGGCCATCTTGTACTCCGACATCGTGGTGCCCACCCATGCCATCGGTTTCGGGGTGGACATCGTGCCCGGAGTGGGGCCGGTGGTGGAGCACCCGTTCCGGGAGGCCCGCGACCTCAACCGACTGCGCCCGCTCGACCCCGAGACCGACACGCCCTATGTGCTGGAAACCGTCGGCAACCTGGTGGCAGAGCTCAACGTGCCTTTGATCGCCTTCGCAGGGGCACCTTTCACCATGGCCTCCTATTTGGTGGAAGGGGGCCCGTCGCGCACCCACGGCCTCA
>VYDF01000180.1 GCA_009843565.1 Acidimicrobiia bacterium
GGCAAGCACGCCGCGAGAAGGATCAGCCTGTTGGAGTCCGGCCGCGGTGACAGTGGCCCGCAGCAGTCCCTCTACCTCCACCTGCCCAGCAGGAGGTGCGATGTCTGCCGGAGAAGCGCCCGTTCCCACCCCATGGGGAATCCAGCCCCGGTTGACCACCACCGCTGTTTCGGTATCAATCCGCAACGGGGTGAGCACCCAATACCCTGCTGAGCCCTGGTAGGTGCGGTTGCGAATCAGCACCTGATCCGCCGGCTGGTAGACACCTGTGGCCCGGATCGGGCGGAACTTGATGTCGTCACCCCGATCGAAGGAGTCGTCGGCGTCCACCAAATCCTGAATCTCGACAATGGCCTGTTCGCTGCGACTGGTAACGATGCTGTTGCGATCCCGGCGCTCTGACAGCCGGTGGAGCTGCCAGAACCCTGCGGTGACCATGGCGGCCACTGCCAGCAATACCGCGATGCTCAGCAGCAGGCGCCCGAGCGACACAATTGGACGCCGGGACTAGACGTCCAGCAGGGAATCGAGGCCGACGATGAGCCCGGAGCGATCCGGGGCTGCTTTCACCGCGGCCAATACTCCCGGCATGAACGAAGACCGATCGGTGGAGTCTTGACGAATGGTGAGCGTCTGCCCCTCGGCGCCGAGGATCACCTCGTGGTGGGCCACCATCCCTCGCATCCGCACCGCGTGCACCCGGATACCGGCGGGGCCCTCAGCACCCCGCACACCAGACAGCATCTCATGTTCGGTGGGATCAGGGGCCCAAGTGCCCGACGCGGCTGCCATCTTCTCCACGGTGAGCCGGGCGGTTCCCGAGGGGGCGTCGATCTTGGCGTCGTGGTGCAACTCGATCACCTCGGCGGTGTCGAAGTAGGGAGCGGCTATCTCGGCGAACCTCATCATCAAAACCGCGCTGATGGCGAAGTTGGGGGCGATAATGCAGGCTCGACCAGCACTGGTGAACGCGGCGTCGAACTGCACAAGGTCTTCATCGGTGAATCCGGTGGTTCCCACAACGGCGTGGATTCGCTGCTCTGCCAGCCAAAACAGGTTGTCTCGGGCGGCCTCCGCAATCGTGAAGTCCACCACCACATCGGCCCGAGCATCGGCCATGGCCTGGCGATCGGCGACCACGACGGCGCCCCCTGCAGTGACGCCTACCCGATTGGGGTCGACGGCGGCAACGAGGTCCAGATCAGGGTCAGAAGCCACCGCCTCGCAAACGGTGGCGCCCATTCTGCCCCCCGCACCGAATACCCCTACTTGAAGCATGAACGAGACGATATCGGCCCGACCGCGGCAATACGGCTTCGAAAAAGAGGGGTGAGGCTCCTAGCGAGGCGTGCGATCCCGGTCGCGGCCGCGGCCCCCACCGCCTCGACGGTGAGAACCCCCGCCCGGCCCGAGATCGCCGAACTCATCTCGCAACTGGGCCTCGAAGTCTTCCTCAAAGGAAGCGGCCTGCGACGCATCCCGGCGGTCGTCACGACCCCGACCGCCCCGATCCTCAGACCGGCGGTCACCTCGGTCGCGGCGATCATCCCGGCGGTCGTCACGGTCGCGGCGGTCACCTCGGTCGCGGCGATCATCCCGGCGGTCGTCACGACCCCGACCACCCCGATCCTCAGACCGGCGATCTGAATCGCCGTCGCTGCCGCTGTCGTCGCCAGTCAGCTTGAGGCTGATCTTGCCGTTGGGATCGATGTCCTCAACGACAACGTCGAGGTCGTCGCCCAGCGATACGACATCCTCAACCCGATCGATCCGGCGGCCTCGTCCCAGCTTGGATATGTGCACCAAACCGTCACGGCCGGGAAGGATGTTCACAAACGCCCCGAACGATGTGATGTTCACCACTTTCCCGCTATACACCTCGCCCACTTCGGCGGTGGGCGGGTCGAGGATCAAGCGGATTTGGCGCTCGGCCTCTTCAACGCAGTCCCGGTCGGGCGAGGAGATGGTGACGATGCCCGAGTCCTGGGCGTCGTCCACGTTTACCTCGGCCCCGGTCTCAGCCTGAATGGAGTTGATGACCTTGCCCTTGGGCCCGATGACCTCGCCGATCTTGTCCAGCGGAATCTCGAACTTGATGATCTTGGGGGCAGTGGGCCGAACATCGTCGCGAGGGGCGTCAATGGCCCCGGCCATCACCTCCAAGATCTTGAGCCGGGCGTCGCGGGCCTGGTTCAACGCTTCAGCCAACACGTCGGCGGGCAGGCCGTCGATCTTGGTGTCGAGCTGGAGGGCGGTCACAAAATCGGACGTGCCCGCCACTTTGAAGTCCATATCGCCAAATGCATCCTCTGCACCCAAGATGTCGGTGAGCGTGATGTAGCGACCCTCGTGGAACACCAACCCCATGGCGATGCCAGCCACCGGCGCCTTGACCGGCACACCAGCGTCCATGAGCGACAGAGTGGACGAGCACACCGAGCCCATGGAGGTGGAGCCATTGGAGGAGAGCACTTCCGACACAAGGCGAAGCGTGTAGGGGAACTCGTCCATGCTCGGGATCACCGGGACCAAGGCCTTCTCGGCCAATGCCCCATGGCCGATCTCCCGGCGCTTCGGCCCCCGCATGAAGCCGGTCTCTCCCGTTGAGTAGGGGGGGAAGTTGTAGTGGTGGATGTACCGCTTCTTGTCGATGGGGTCGATCCCGTCGATCATCTGGTCCATCCGCGCCGTGCCCAATGTCGTGATGTTCAGCACTTGGGTCTCGCCCCGCTCGAACAACCCGGAGCCGTGGGAAGTCTCCACCACCCCGACCTCCGAAGCGAGCGAGCGGATGTCGGCTGCCCCCCGCCCGTCGATGCGCACGCCGTCTTGCACGATCCGGCTGCGAACGATGTTCTTGGTGAGCGAGCGGACAGCAGCGGAGATCTGTTTGTCTGCCCCTTCGACCTCGGCAAACCGGTCGGCCAAAGCTTCGCCGATCTCCTCTTTGGCCTGCGACTCGGCCTCCTGGCGCTCCGCCTTGTCGGCAATGGACATGGCCGCGGCCATCTTTTCGGTGCCCACCTCGGCCACTGCTGCTTCGATCTCGGGGGTGTAGTCCACCTGGAGCTCGTACTCCATAGGGGGTTTCACCCCGGCGGTGGCGATCAGCCGGCGCTGGAGGCCCACTGCTTCTTTGATCCACTCCTTGGATCGCTCCAAACCCTCAGTAAGGGCAGCTTCGTCCACTTTGGGGGTGCCGCTGCTGTAGAGGTCCCAGCCTGCCTCGGTGCCGTTGGCCTCCACCATCATGATGGCCACGTCTCCGTCGTCGAGGACCCGTCCGGCCACCACCATCTCGAACGTGGATTCGGCGCCCTCGGAATAGGTGGGATGGGGTATCCACTCTCCATCGGCACTGTGGGCCACTCGCACCGCGCCGATCGGACCGGCGAACGGAATACCCGAGATGCTCAGTGCCGCCGATGCGCCGTTGATGGCTATCACGTCGTAGGGATTCTCCTGGTCGGCACCAAGGACGGTTCCCACGACGTGGATCTCGTTGCGGAACCCGTCGGGAAACGAGGGCCGCAGCGGCCGGTCGATCAGACGGCAAGTCAAAATGGCCGACTCTGGCGCCCGGCCTTCACGTCGGAAGAACGAGCCGGGGATCTTGCCCGCGGCATACATCCGCTCTTCGATGTCGACCGTGAGCGGGAAGAAGTCCGCTCCCTCTCGGACACGTCGGGCCGCGGTTGCGGTCACCAGAATGGTGGTGTCGCCCATGCGGGCCACGACGGCTCCGTCGGCCTGTCCGGCCAGACGACCTGTCTCAAAGGACAGGGTTTTACTCTCGGCACCGCTAACTGCGGCCGAGACTGTGATGGCTTCCGCCATGTTTGCTCCTCTCCGGACCACACGAGGTCCGAGCGGGCCGGACGGAGCCAGTTCCCAGTTGGAGAGGCCCAGCTCGGCTCGGCCCCTTCAACTGGCAGCTGGCCTCTCTCTAGGCCCGCTTATTTATTTTCCTATGGTCGCCAGGGCGATACCCGCTTCTCAGCGGCACAACCCACTCAGCGTCGAAGGCCGAGTTCGGCAATAATGCCGCGGTAGCGCTCCACATCGTTGTCCTTGACGTAGTCGAGCAGCCGTCGCCGGCGGCCCACCATCATCAGCAAGCCTCGCCTGCTGTGGTGGTCCTTGACATGCACCTTCAGATGCTCAGTGAGGTGGTTGATTCGCTCTGATAGCAGAGCGATCTGGACCTCGGGTGAGCCTGTATCGGTGTCATGCAGGCGGTGCTTCTCGATGGTCGCGGTTTTGGACGCTAAATTCTCGGCCATCCCTACTCAGTGTGTCCGTCGGTCAGAAAACGGGCGGCTGCACTGCTCCTTGCCGTGCTTGTGCCCGGGGGACCCATTCAAACTACCACCCTGAAGGCCCGAACACCTACCTGAGACGATTTAGGAGATACTGGTGTTCATGAAGGTCGTGTCCTTCGGAAGCCTCAATTACGACCTGTCTATCTGGCTCGACCGGCTTCCCGGTCCCGACGAAACCCTGCGGGCTCAAAGGATGGAGGCATTCTCCGGGGGAAAGGGCGCCAACCAGGCCACCGCTGCGGCCCGCCTCGGGGCCGACGCCCACATGGTGGGCTGCGTGGGCAACGACGACCGGGGCCGCTGGCTGCTGGACGTGCTCAATGACAGCGGCGTGGACACCAGCTTTGTTCGCGTCGTCGAGGAGCCCACTGGTACCGCGGTACCGCTCATCTCCCCGGCCGACGTCTCCATTGTCATCATCGCCGGGGCCAATGCCAGCACCGGAGTCGCCGATGCTGACACAGCCGCGCCGGTCATCGCCGCCGCCGATGTGCTGCTGCTACAGGGCGAGGTGGGAGCGGCCGGAGCCCGGCGGGCAGCTCAAGCCGCCCGCTCAGGAGGGACCACGGTAGTGTTCAATCCTGCACCGGTAGATCCATTCCTCGTAGAAGCTGTCGTGCCCCTTACCGACGTCCTGGTAGTGAACCGGGCCGAGCAAGCCCAAATTGATGCGATCGGCCCCGAAACCGGTCAATGCGACACCGTCGTCACTTTGGGCGGCCGAGGAGCCCAGATCGACGATGTCTTGGTCCCCTCCTACCCCGCAGAAGTAATAGACCCCACCGGTGCCGGAGATGCCTTCTGCGGCGCACTCGGGGTCGCCCTAGCCGAAGATCTCCCGCTGATCGACGCCGTCCGCTTCGCCAACGCCACCGGCGCCCTCGCGGTACAAACCCCCGGCGCCCAACCCTCCATGCCTACGAGAGACGCAGTCGAATCCCTGTTAGCGGCCCATCTCTGAATCGGTCAATTCGGCGGCTACTCGGAATCTGATCCTGATGCAGGTCCCTCTGAGGCAGATGATGTTGGTGAGTCAATTCGGATCATCATTTGGCTCACCGCCGCAACGAGTGCCAAGAAGAACTGCACAGATGCCAAGACCACCATTGCCCTGGCCACATTTGCCAATCCATTTTGGTCAAGGTCACGCCACACCTCGTCAACGAGGGTCCAAACGACAGTGCAATTCAAGCCGTTCAGGGCAAGAATGAATGCCAACCATCTATATGCATTTCTTCTATCGGATGCGGACTGAGCGCCTATGTACCCAGTCGCCGCTGACAGCCACGATGCGACCACAAGGAGGCATACAACGGCTAGAAGGCATGCAAAGGCCGTTGGTCCGGGACGACGAAATTGATCAGTGTCCAGGATTATGTAAATGGAGGACGTAAGCAGGTAGGCGGCGAACGCAACCAGCGCTGATGCAGCCGAAAAGGCAAACCGGCCAGTGTCGACAGATGATCCGTTCATGTGGCCTCCTGACCTGGAAAAGCAGCCTGAACTTACCACCCAGTTAGCACTCAACTCCTGAGAGCAGGCAGGACGTGGGTGGCGGTGAGGCGGAGGCTTTCTGTGACTTTGTCGTGGGGGATGGCGTAGGGGTTCATCATGCATAGCAGGAGGTCGACGCCGAGGTCGGCGAAGCCCTGGCAGAGCTCGATGCATTGGTCGGGGTCGCCGGCAATGGCCACGCCCTGCTCCACCAGATCTTCGACGCTGAAAGTGGTATCCCAATCGGCGTCCGCGGTCATGCCGGGCAGATACCGGAGATAGTTCCAGTCACCGAGGTCGGCGCCCTCTTCTTGGAGCATCTCGGCCACGCTGCCCACCAGTTTGAAGGCCACCGTGGGATACCACCAGAACGACTCCCGAGCATTCTCATAGGCCTCAGCGGTGGTGGGAGCGCAGTGGAACATGGCGAAGGTGGCCACCCGGTTGTTCACGTAGCCGCCCACCGGGTTTTGGCAGGCCTCCACCGCCTCGCGATAGAGGTTGATCCGAAGCTCCAGCTCCTCCAGCGAAACCCCGGCGCTGAACGACAGCAGCCCCATCCCCATCTCCCCCACCAGTTGATGGGTTTCCCGGCTGCCGGTGGCAGCCCACAGGGGAGGATGGGGCCTTTGCACCGGTTTGGGCAGAACCCGGCGGCGGGGCATCGACCAGTACTGGCCCTCGAACTCGTGCTCGTCGTTCAGCCAACAACCCGCTATGTGCCCGACCGCCTCGGCCCACATGGCCCTGGTTTCGCGGGGATCGATCCCAAAACCCTCCAGCTCAGCCCGGGTAGTGGAGCGGCCGGTGCCGAACTCCACCCGTCCCCCGCTGATCACGTCGAGGGTGGCCGCCGACTCGGCGCTGCGAACCGGGTGGTTGTACGGGCGGGGGGCGAGCCGCACGCCGTATCCCAGCCGTATCTGCTCGGTGAGGGCGGCCACCGCCCCGTAGAGCACCTCGGGATTGGAGCTGTGCGACATCTCCTCCAGAAAGTGGTGCTCGACCGTCCAAAAGCTGTGATACCCGAGCTGGTCGGCGAGCACGGCCTGCTGGATCAGCTCTCGATAGCGGAGCATCTCGCTATCGGCCTGCCACGGCCGAGGTACCGGGATCTCCGAGAAAAGGGCTAGCTCCATAAACGACTAGCGGTAAGGTTCCGCGCTCAAGATCTCCCGGGACAAGAGAAACAGCTCCATAGCGTCTAGCGGGAAGGCTCCGCGCTCAAGATCTCCCGGGACAAGGCAACGTCGATGCGGAGTTGTTTGACCAGGGATTCGATGCCGTCGAAGCGATGCTCACTACGCAACAGCTCCACAAACTCCACCTTGGCCTCTTCGCCGTAGAGGTCGCCCTCGAAGTCCAAGAGATGGGCCTCCAACAGCGACTGCTGGGCGTGCTCATAAAAGGTGGGGCGGCGCCCGATATTGATGGCCGCCATGTGCCGAGATCCGTCGGGACGGGTGTACCAGCCGGCATACACGGCGTCGGCCGGCCAAGCCATAACCATGGAAACCGGGATGTTTGCGGTGGGAAACCCGATGGTCATGCCCCGCCGATCGCCAAGCACGACCTTGCCCCTGATCTCGTGGTAGCGCCCCAGCATGGCCGCCGCCGTGCGAACATCCCCGCCGGCCAGCGCTCGGCGCACGGCAGTTGATGACACTGGCTCAGGCCACTTCTTGTCATGGTGCAGCAGCTTTACCGCATGAACTTCGAAGCCCATCTCCATGCCGAATTTCCGCAGCGTGTCGATGTTTCCCATGCGGGCCCGCCCGAAGTGAAAGTCTTCCCCTACCACAACGCTTTGAACACGAAGCCTGTTGACGAAGACCTGGCGCACAAATTCGTCCGGCATGGTGTGGGCTCGGTCGGGGGAGAACTCAATCAGGTACACGTATTCGATGCCCGCGGCCTCAAGAAGCTCCAACTTCTGATCGAGTGAGTTCAACAGCTTGGGGGCGTTCTCCGGGCGCAGGACCAGCGCCGGGTGGCGGTCGAACGTAACCACTGCGGGGGCCACTCCCAGCCGCTCCGCTTCAGACAGAAGCTGATTGATCACCGCCTGATGTCCGACATGGACTCCGTCGTACACGCCGATGCTGGCCGCGGTCTCCTCACTGCCGGTTAGGCGGCCGTAGTCTTCGATGACCTGCACCACGCTGCACGGTAGCGGCCACAGCCTCAAACTGGACAATCCCGATCGCTTCGATGCCAGGCGACCAAGTGCTCACTGGGGAATGACCACCGCCGGTTTGACCAACTCCGGGGAACGGGACTCATAGACAGCCAGGAGCTGGCCCTGCGACCCGAGCACGGCCCATGGGCCCTCTCCCTCCACGGCCAATTCACTCACCGAAAGCACCTGTCCGCTCCCCACCCTTTGGCCGAGGGCTTCGTCGATCGACACCGAGGGATAGTCACGCAGGGCCTCGGCCATCGACAGCAGCGATGGAGCGCCGACCGGACGGGCCTCATCAACCGAGAACGAGCCGATGGCTGTCCGCCGCAAGGCCCGCAGATGCCCTCCTCCCCCCAAGGCAGAGCCGATGTCGGCAGCGAGCGAGCGGATATAGGTACCCGAGGAGCAGTTCACCTCAATCCGGTACACCCCGGCATCGGTATCCGCCGGGGTGTACCGGATTGAGGTGAAC
>VYDF01000189.1 GCA_009843565.1 Acidimicrobiia bacterium
TGGACAACGGCAGCGATATCGAACCGGATCTGACCCCGTTCAGCGCCGGCCTCGGGCACTTCGTCAACTTCGACAAGGGGGAATTCATCGGCCGGACCGCGCTGGAGAGGGTCGACCGTACCCAACTGCTGTTCGGTCTGATCTGCCCCACCGCAGTGCCAGAGGCATTCATGAGCGTCCACTTCGAGAATGGCCCAGTGGGACACATAACCGTCGGCACTTGGTCTCCCACGTTGGAGGCAGGTGTGGGCTACGTCCGCTTCGATCGGCCGCTGGCCGGTGGCGACTGGCTCGGCCAAACCGTCTTCTTGCACGATCAAGATGGGACGCCCCACGAATCGACCGTGGACCTGCTGCCATTCATCGACAAGGAGAAGCAGTTGCCTCGAGCCGTGTGGAGCAGATGAGCTGCACCATGCCGATGTTGCCATGACGGCACAAGACGGAATCAAGGTCGGATTCGTGGCTGGTGACGTTCGCGATGCGCCAGTCCTTGAACAGCGGCCGATCGACTCGCTCTGGGTGGGAGGCCACGTGGCCTCGCCGAACCCGACTCCGGAGGTGATGGTCGCACTGGCCCGTTTGTCGGCAGTCACCGAGCGCGTGCGAATCGGCACATCGATCCTGCTGCTGCCCCTGTACTCGCCGGCAATCGTCGCCAAGCAGATCGCCGACCTTGACCGGGCCAGCGGGGGCCGGGTAACGCTCGGCATCGGCATAGGCGGCGAATATCCCGGGGAGTTCCGAGCAACCCAGATTCCGATCAAAGAGCGAGGTCGCCGGGCGAACGAGGCCATACCCCTTTTGCGACGTCTGTGGACTGCTGAAGAAGTCAGCCACGACGGGCCCTTCTATGCGATGAGCGACGTCAAGATCCATCCGGCTCCGCTCCAGGGGGGCGGGCCGCCCATCGTCGTGGCTGGTCGCCAAGAGGCCGCGATGCGCCGAGCGGCCCGGTTGGGTGACGGCTGGATGCCCTACCTGTACTCGCCTCGGCGGTACGCGGCTTCGGTGGCCACCATCGAGGCTGCCGCCGCCGAAGCGCAACGCGACCTCTCCGACTTTGAATACTTCGCATTTGTCTTCATCAACGTTGATCCCGACAGCGATTTGGCCCGCCAAGAAGCCGCGGTGTTCTTGGGCGGCACCTACAACCAGGACTTCCTGCAAATGGTGGATCGGGTTGCCGTAGCCGGCACGGTCGACGAAGTGATCAACAAGCTGGTGGATTTCCACGACGCCGGAGCTAGGCACTTCATCTTCACCGTCGCCACCAAGACCAGCAGTCGCGATGCAATGATCGATCGCATTCTCGGCGATGTGGTACCCGCGGTGCGCGAGCAAGTCTCGGCAGACCGGATTCGGTAGAGGGAAGGGGAAGTGGTGAGACTCGGAATTCACCTGCCTCAGTACGGTCGAGCGGCGTCACCGGACGCCATCCGGCAGGTAGCAATGCGAGCCGAAGAGATCGGCTTTGCCGATGTGTGGGTGAGCGACCACCTCGTTTACCCGTCCGATCAGGGGTATCCCGCGTCATACCTGTTCGACCCTCTGCTCACTCTGAGTTGGGCGGCTTCGGCAACTGAGCGGATCGGGTTGGGCACCAGCGTGATGGTGGTGCCCCAATACCACCCGCTTCATTTGGCCAACAGCCTGGCCAGCCTCGACCAGCTGAGCGGCGGTCGCCTGACGGTTGGCGCCGGCGCGGGATGGTCGGCGGCCGAGTTTGCTGCGTTGGATCAGAACTTTGGAAACCGGGGTGCTCGGATCAATGAGGCGTTGGAAATCATGCGTTTGGTTTGGACTGAGTCTCCCGCCAGCTATCACGGGAATCACTACCGGTTTGAAGAAATCAAGGTTCTACCCCAGCCCGCCCATCCGATTCCGATCTGGGTTGGCGGCAGCAGCCAGCCGGCGTATGACCGGGCGGCCTCAGTTGGGGACGGCTTTCAAGGATTGAGCAAGCCTCCTGAGGAGATGGGGAAGATTGTGGCTGGCATTCGGGCGCAGATGGCCGAGACTCGTCCCGACGCCGATTTCACATTCTCTTACCGCACCGGGTGGGATCCCCAGGGCATGGACCCGGCGCAGATTCGCGATGAAAGAGATCAGTACGCCGAGGCTGGAGTGGAGCATGTGGTGTCGGCACCGTGGAGGACAGATGCCGACGCTTGGATCCGGTCGATGGAGCTGCTGGTGGAGATAGTCGAGCCGGATCTGGTGTAGAGCCCTGGTTTGATCGAATTACGGTGTCGCCATGATCTTCGAGGATGCGACTGCTCAGGCCGAAGCGATTCGGCGCCGGGAGATGTCCGCCAGGGAGCTGGTCACGGCCTACCTCGACCGCATTGACCGGCTCGACGACAAGCTCAAGTCGTTTGTTGCCCTTGATGCCGATCGCGCTCTGGCCGATGCCGCTACAGCCGATGAAGCGGTGGTCGCCAGCCCCGACGATCTCGCCCCGTTTCACGGGGTGTCACTGTCGATCAAGGATGTGACCGACATGGCCGGGGTGGTTACAACTCACTCCTGCAAGCTGCTCAAGGAGAATGTCGCGTCCAACGACTCGCTGATTGTGGATCGCTTCCGAGCTGCAGGCTTCGCGTTGCTGGGCAAGACCAATATCCCCGAGTTCTGCACCACGATGACGACGTCGGAACTCAACGGCACATGTCGAAATCCTTGGGATCTCTCTCGGACACCGGGAGGCTCCAGCGGGGGAGCGGCCGCGGCATTGTCGGCAGGGTTGTGCGCGGCATCGCACGGGACCGACGGGGCTGGCTCTGTGCGGGGGCCGGCAGGATTCTGCGGCCTGGTCGGGGTCTTGCCCACACGGGGCCTCCTGGGATTTCCTCCCCTGGAGGGGAATCCCTACCCCGGAACGAGTTCCGATGGGGTACTCACCCGCTCGGTACGCGATTGCGCCGCCATCCTGGCATCGATGATCGATCCCGGACCGGCAGGCCGCTGGGCGCCTGAGCCGTCGGTGCCGTTTTCGGATGCGGTCGAGGCCGAGCCCAAGCCGCTGCGCATTGCCGTGACTTCTGATCCGTTCTTCGGAGTACTCGACGCCGAGACCGAGGCTGCAATCAGCCGGGTTGGAACCCTGCTGGAAGACTTGGGACACCGGGTTGACGAGAGAGCACCGGACTGGATGGCGATCCTTGCCCACGCGGCAGGACCGATGAGCGTTCCCGGTTCCGCTGGCCTGGTGTCTCTTGACGACATCAATCACATCGAGCCCCGCAATCGGCCGTTCTTGGAGCGTGAGGCGGCGCTCTCAGTGGCCGACCACGCCCGATGGGTGGACGATCTGCGCCGGGGCCGGGCTTCGTTCCTGGAGTTTTGGCAGGATTTCGATGTCTTGGTGAGCCCAACCTGCGGGCGAGTGGCTCCTCCGTTGACGTGGGCGACGTGGGACCAGTCACCCGAAGACCACATGGCAATGTTCATGGAGTTCCCGAACTTCGCCCAGCCCTTCAACCTGTCGGGGCAGCCGGGGATCAGTATTCCCCTGGAATGGAGCGCAGACGGATTGCCGATTGGCATCCATCTAGCCGGCCGGCCGCTCGAGGAGTCAATTCTGTTCTCCTTGGCCGCCCAACTGGAGCGAGCTCAGCCTTGGTCGGAGCGTCGCCCACCAGCGCCCTTCGGCACCGACTAATCGGGGATTCGCTCCCTCTACATGGCCGAGGTGTAGCCGCCGACTTTCTTGGGACTGGTATCGAACGATCTCACCATGGCGTGTACGGAGTAGGAGGCGACCAGTCGGCCGTCTTGGGAGAAGATTCGACCCTGGCCCTGCACTTGGCCGTGGCCGGCGTAGATGGCGGGGTTCTCGTAAAGGTGCCAATCGGCGGCGTCAGCCTCGTCGTGGAAGGCGATGTCGACGGCCATGGGTCCGGTTGACAGGGTCACGTGGGCCAGTGCCTCGGTGATGCCCTGGTGGGGCCGCATCGACGCTCCGATGGTGTAGTGGGTGGTGGCCTGGGCTAGCAGCGCGGCCTGCATGGCCGGTTCTTCGGGCCGGTCCCGATAGCGCATCCACACGAACAGCTCCGGTGGACCCACATCGTCGGGGTCGAAGTTGTAGGCCCCGTCCACCACCCGGATATCGCGTCCGATCACGCCGAAGTCTCGCAGAGGGCACTCCAGTGGCGAGGGCACTTCGGGCATCTCCGCGGTCACCCGGTAGACGTCGTCGGCACCGCTGTCGAGCAGAACCAAGCCCACGCAGCACAGCTTGTCGTGCTGGATGATGCGGGTCTCCACGGTGGAATAAGTCCGGCCTTGGCGCAGCACATCCACCTCGACGGCCAGCGGATGGTCGAACCGGGCCGCTCGGGTGAACATCATCGAAGCCGACACCACCCGCTGATCGGGCACGGTCTTGGACGCCGCCACGATGGCCTGACCCAGGAGTTGGCCGCCCTCGATCACCTGGCGGGGCCGTTGGTGGTCGGGAATGTCGATGAAGGTGCCCAACGGCGGGTCGGGAAACGACGGGCTGGTGAACCAGCCATCGCCGTCGGGTACCACGTCGATCAAGCGGGCCAGATCATCAGCAGTGCCCCAAACCGGGAAGCGATAGGCCACTACATCTCCGCCGTCTTCGGCTACCTGTTCGAGGAGTTCGATTTGGACTCGATTGTCATAGAAGGCGATGTGGCCTTCCAGGCCAGCCACCTCGGGGAACGGCTCGCGATAGGCCCACACCACGTTCTCCTCGGTCTGATCACCGACAGTGAGCGACCAGTAGTCGGCCTCGCCCTTGAACGGACAAACGGTGTGCAGGTCGGTCTCGGTGAAGTGCTCCCAGGCAACGTCTCCCATGGGGAAATAGAGCTGGTCTTGGTGATCCGACTCCTTAACGATCAAGCAGGCGTCGCTTTCAGCCACGATGTTTCCGTTGTACGTCGCCCGACCCCGACCCGGCCACGGGTTCAGATCAATGGCATAGCCGGGGTAGCGATCCCATGCAGATTCAACCTTGGTCACGTCCAAACCGTACTAATCCCCGGCCTGCCTCCTGCTGCCTGCGGTCGTAATGCCCCTCCCCGATCTTCACGTTCAGGGACTGACTTCTGGTTACGCTCACTCGGTGCCCGAGGTATATGGCCAATCGGAACGGAGTGCGCTGCGAGCGGTAGCGGTGCAGTTCTTCGTGAACGGTGCCTTGTTCGCCTCCTTTGTTCCCCGGTTGCCGGAGATTCGCGACCGCATCGGGGTTTCGGTGGCTGGTATAGGCGCGTTGTTGTCGATTGCTGGAGTTCTCGGCCTGGTGGGAAGCGCAGTTGCCAGCCATGCGATAACCCGCATTGGAACCCGGAATGTGATCCTCGCCGCTGGAGCGCTGCTTTCGATGTCGTTGGCAGTTGTCGGGCTGGCCACCGTACCGGCGGTGCTATTGGTCGGCTTGTCGTTGATGATGGCCTTCGACGCATTGGTCGACATCGCCATGAACATGCAGGGATCGTGGCTGAGCGCCCGTCGTCACACACCGGTGATGAGCCGGCTCCACGGATTGTGGAGCCTCGGGGCCCTTGTCGGGGGGGTGGCTTCCTCACGGGTCGCAGACGCCGGAGTTTCTCTGCCGGCGCATCTGCTTGTTGCCGCCGGGTTGCTGCTGGTGGTCATCGGTGTCGTAGGACCGGGCCTTCTTCGCGACGACGAGACTGCCACCCAGTCTGAGTCTCCACCCGACCGGGGCGACGCCAACGGTATGGCCAGCAGCTCACGTGTGACTTTGCTCCTTTTCCTGGTAATCGGGTTCACCGCCGCGGCAATGGAGTCGACGTCTTTCGACTGGGCCGCGTTTCGTCTCACCGATGATCTGGGAACATCGGCTGGATTCGCGGCTTTGGGCTATGCCGCGGTGATGGGGGGCATGACGCTGGGGAGATTCGCTGGCGATTGGGGGAAGGCCCGCTTGGGCCAGGACAGGCTCAATTCACTTTCGGTGACCATGACCGCAACCGGACTGGCGGTCGCCTCGTTTGTGCCGAATCGATTCCTCATCGTTGCCGGGTACCTTCTCGCCGGGCTCGGCATCGCTTCCCTGCTTCCCTCGGTCTACGACACCGCAGCGAAGCGCCCTGGACGTCCGGGAGCAGGTCTCGGCGCGCTGACCGCAGGGTTGCGTGTTGCGATCCTGGTCGTTCCCTTCGCTATCGGGGGGATCGCCGGATCCCATCTCAGTGTCGGCACCGCGGTGGCCATTGTGGCCCTACCCAGCGCCATCATCTTTCTCCTAATGACCGTCAATCCCCGGTACATTCGTACCCGGCATACATGAGGAGGGCTGATCATGGTTCAACCGATGGAGGGCATCCGCATCTTGGATGTGTGCGATCACACCTTCGTGCCCGCCGCCTCAGCGGTGCTGGCCGACTGGGGTGCCGACGTGATCAAGATCGAGCACGCCCAGCGGGGCGACGCCGCCCGAGGCCTGGGGTCGAGCGGCGCCGTAGATCTCACTGGCCAAGTCCACGCCATTCTTGAACACGCCAACCGAGGCAAGCGCAGCCTCGGCCTCGATCTCCAAACTGAGGAGGGATTGTCGGTGCTGCACCGGCTGATTGCCATCTCCGACGTTTTCCTCATCAACAAGCCGCCCAATGTGCGAGAGCGGCTCCACATCACCGAGGAAGAGGTGCGGCGGCACAACGAGAACATTGTTTATGCCGCGGGCACCGCGTGGGGACCCAAGGGGCCGGAGGGTAATCGGGGTGGCTACGACATGACCTCGTTCTGGGTGCGATCGGGGGCGGCCATGGCCACCTGGTACACCGACGACGAGCGAATGCCCTCGCAGCCGGGACCGGCCTTTGGCGACTCAATTGGGGCGATGACCATCGCCGGAGGGATTGCCACCGCGCTATTCCACCGAGAGCGGACTGGGGAGGCCGTCGCCCTCGAGGTGTCGCTGCTCGGCACGGGACTGTGGGCCATGGGAGCGGGCGTGGCCATGTCTCATGTCAGCAACACACCGTGGCGGCCGATCGATTTAAGTGGGGTCCGACAGCCGCTGCTGGGCAACTACGTCACCGCCGATGGGTACACCATCAACATCACCTGCCTCCAGCCCCTGCCGTATTGGCAGGAGTTCTGCCGAGTCATCGGACGCCCTGAGCTGACCGAGGATGAGCGGTTCACAACCTATGAAGCACTGACCGAGAACGCCGGGCCCGCGCGGGAGATCGTCAACGAAGTGGTCACCAGCCGGACCCTCGAGCAACTCCGAGAGCTGTTCGCCGACTTCTCCGGCCAGTGGACCCCGGCGCTCGACACGCTGGAGATCATCGACGATCCGCAAGTGGCGGCCAATGGATACGTTCAAGATGCGGAGACCCAAGACGGGGTTCCGTTCAAGCTGGTGGCGGTGCCCATCCAGTTCAACGGCGAGCCGGCCGCGCCGGGACGGGCACCAGGGTTCAATGAGCACGGCGACGAGATCCTCACCGAGAACCTGGGAATGGACTGGGACGAGGTCATCGAATTGAAGGTCAAAGGGGTGATTGCCTGATGAAAGCTGCTGTTGTCTATGAGGCCGGAGTGCCGATCGATGTTGTCGAATTCACATCCGGTTCAGTCGGACCTCACGATGTCCGCGTCAGAGTGGGGGCCAGCGGGCTGTGCCACTCCGATGTCGCGGTGCAAACCGGGGATTTGCCGTTTCCGCTTCCCATGATCCTCGGCCACGAGGGCGCGGGTGTGGTCGAAGAGGTGGGGGCCGATGTCACCACTTGTCAGGTGGGCGATCACGTGGTCCTGTCAGCCTTGATCCATTGCGGAGTGTGCCGGAACTGCCTGAAGGGCCGGCCCAACCTGTGTACGGCGAATCTGAAGTTGACGTTCCCCGGCACTGACGCCGCCGATGGCGCAACCCGAATGACCGATTCGCAGGGTCGGGGCCTCTATCAGTTCTCAGCCATCGGCACGCTGTCTGAAGAGCTCATCTGCAACGAGAGACGTGCCATTCCGATTCCCCACGACGTGCCGATGGAGATTGCCGCCATGACCGGTTGCGGCGTTCTCACCGGCACCTCGGCGGTGTTCAATCGGGCTGAGGTCCAACCCGGCTCCTCCGTGGTGGTGATCGGCTGTGGCGGCGTAGGCCTCAACGTGATCCAAGCCGCTGCGCTCGCCGGCGCCAGCGTGATCATCGGCGTCGACCTTCACGACGACAAGCTGGCAATGGCCCAGGGCTTCGGTGCCACCAACCTGGTCAAGAACGAGAGTGCTGGGGCCACCGTGGAGCAGATCTTCGAACTCACCGGCGGCGAGGGTGCCGACTATGCCTTTGAAGTGGTCGGCATCCCTGCGCTGGTGCGCCTGGCTTGGGACTGCCTGCGCCAAGACGGCACTGTGG
>VYDF01000121.1 GCA_009843565.1 Acidimicrobiia bacterium
GTGGCCTTCGGGGCCGGTGGCCCCCACTACTGTCTGGGTGCCCATCTTGCTCGAATGGAACTCCGTCTGATGATCGGCGAACTTGCCCGGCGCTTTCCCGCCATGAGCCTGGACGGGGAACCGGAGTTTCTTTGCTCAAACTTTGTTGCTGGTCTCGAGTCGCTGCCGGTGCGCTTGGCCTGAGCGTTGTTGGCCGCGTCGCTACGCGAGAGCACCCCGCAGCCAAATGTCGAGCACATTGTCGAAGTAAGCGGCCAAGCGACGCCGGCGCTGCTGAACGGTTCCGCCGCGATCGCTCAAAAGGAACAGCAGCAATGCTCCGAGCAGCGAGCGCGCCGCGCTCTCGGTGGGGAGGTCGGCGCGGAGCTCGCCATCGGCGACTCGCTGATCGAGGAAGCCAGCCACGGTCGTGGCGGTACGGTCGATCATCTCCTGGAAGACATCGTCGATCGCCGGGTCGGCCCCCGATTCGGTGAGCAGTAGCCGGACGTAGTGCCTCTCGGTCTCCAACAGCTCGCCGAATCGGCCGAAGAGGGCGCGGAGAAAGGTATTGGTGTCGGCTCCCTCGGATTGCTCAACCAGCAACTCGGCTTCTCGAATGAATGTCGTTCGGTACTCGGGAATGCTCCGCAGAATCTCGTGCTTGGTGGGGAAGTGGTGGAAGATCGCCCCTTCGGACACGTCGGCTTCCTCGGCGATCAGCCTCGTGGATGTGGCCGAATAGCCCCGCTCGGCAAACAACCGGAGGGCGACATCGGCGATGTGGGCTCGGGTAGCGGCCGCCTGCTCTTGGCGGGCAGTTCGGGGCTGATCTTCGGTCATCTCCACCGTTCTAGTTTCCCTGACCGCGGCCCCTTGCTTCCTCATTTCACCGAGGATACACTCACCGAGTAGACACTTTGTCAAATTTGCAAGGGGGACACCATGGCTACCAAGACTGACCAGAAGCCAGTCAGCGAGATGAACGGCATCGAGCGGGCCAACTACGCGCAGCCGATCATCGAGAAGTACGAGGAAGAGATCGAGGAGGGCTACCGCCTGCCCGACGAGGTGATCGACGTTCTCTGGGAGATTGGGATGTACCAGACATTCATCCCCAAGGAGTGCGGCGGCGAGGAGATGGACCCGATCGAGTGGCTCCACATGGGGGAGCGATTGTCGGCCATCAACGGATCGATCGGCTGGCTGGCCATGAACAACTGCGGCTTCTTCATGAACTACCTCCCGCCCGAGAAATTCGAGGAGATCAAGGATGAGAAGGGCCGCTACATCCACGCCATGCAGATCGGCCGGTGGGGCGGCATGGCCCGCAAGGTCGAGGGCGGCTACCAGATTTCGGGCCGGTGGCCTTTCATGAGCGGGGCCCCGGAGGCCACCCATGTGGGCGGGGCATCAATCTTGGTCGACGACGAAGGCCAAACGGTGATGCACCCCGACGGCCTGCCCTGGCTGATCATGGGTCAGTGGCCGGCGGAGCAGACGAAATTCATCGAAACGTGGGACGGACTCGGTCTCCGGGGCACCGGAAGAATCGACATGGTTGTCGAGGATCTCTTCGTTCCCACCGACATGGTCAACGAGATGGGGTTCCACGGCCTCACCTATGACCGGCCGATGTTCCGGATTCGGCTGCTGCCGGTCCACGCCCACGCCTCCCACGCTTTGGGCCTGGCCCAGGCCGCCCTCGACGAGTTCACCCGGATCATGACCGAGAAGGCCGCTCCCGGATCGATTCGCAAGATGCTCATGGGCAATGAGCAGATCCACCAGATCAACTACGCCAAGGCCGACTCGATGGTGCGGTCGGCCCGGTTGTTCACCCACCAGACGGTGATCGACGCCCTCGAGAACGCGGAGAAGGGCAAGGACTGCGACCTCGAGCACAAGGTGCTGTTGCGCCAGGCGATGATCTACACCACCCAAGTGTGCAAAGAAGCGGTCGACCTCATCTTCCACATGGCGGGCTCTTCGGCGGTATTCCGGGGCCGGAAGCTGGAGAAGATTTTCCGCGACATGGCCACCGCTTGGAACCACATCATCACGGCCGAAGTGGAGTTGGCCTCGTGTGGCTCCTACTGGATCACCAGGAACATGCCCGGCGGGCCCCACCTCGCTGGTCGTAAGTTCTTGTAACCCGGACGAGGGTTATCGGGCGCTAAGCTGGCGGCGGCCAACACGGCGCACCGCTGAAGGAGCTGATCGGCCGTCTCTGTGGGGCGGCGACCCAGGCCGCAAGCAGTGGCGACGTCGACCGGCCCGCCTCTGGCTTCTTCGATGACCCGGAGAAGCTCGGTCTGCTCCTGCGTTGACATCTGCTCGTGTACGAAGCCGGCCACTAGGCGGGTGTCAGGGGGCAGTTTCAGGTCGCGTAAGGGGTGGTATGCCTTCGCGTTGGTGGGCGGGGGCGAGGTTCCCGCTGCGAACGGCAGGTGGACATAGGCCAGCGAGTGGGACGAAGGCCAGCGGTTGACGAGTTGCTGGGTGAAGTGGACTAGGCGACCGAATCCCTTGGGAGCGATGGCTGCTTCGTTGTTGAGGTCTCCGTAGCACAGGTGGATGCCGATGGGCACCTGGGGGTCCAGTTGTCTCACAAGATTCAGTACCGGCCTCACCGTCAACCGGGTGAAGGGCTTGGGCAGCTTATGGGCCATGAGCACCTCGGCGGGCGCCTCGATTTGGAACAGGAGATTCTCGGCGCCCAATTCACGGACAATGGTCTCTGACTCACGGGCCATGGCTGCGGCGTAGGCCGGGTAGTACCGGAGGACCCTTTTCGGGCCGAGCATGATGAAGGCGACGTCGAGGGCCGAGGGAAAACCGACCTGAAGCCTCAGTCCCCGGTTTCCGGCGGTTTCACGGAGCTGCTGAAGGTGAGGCCAGCTGCCCAGCGCGAATTGGTCATAGCCCAGATAGAGGCGTTGGCCCAGCTCGTCGGGCTTGACCACCGGACGCAACCGGGCCAAAGACTTGAAGTCCCCGGGAAGACCCAGCTCGTTTGTCTGTCCGGGGTTTACAACATCGAATAGTTCAGTGTCGGCCTTGAGTCGCTCGATGAGACCGACGATCCAGGCCGAGCGATCGCCGTTGGGGAAGCGCTCGGAGCGCTCTCCGACCTCACCGTCGGGCAGGGCGATGAGCCGGTCTTGTATTAGCTCCACGGCCCGGGCCATGGCCGATGCCTCATCCTGATACGGCAATGATCCGACCAAAAGCACTCGGCGTCCATTGTCTGATTCAGCCATGGCAGTCCCTCACAGTTTCAGGCGCACCCGTTTGAGGATGGCCGGGATCAATTTGCCCAGCAGTCGAGCCACCGGGCGCAGTGGTTTGGGGATCTCCTTGCTGTTCCTCGCCGAGGCGTAGTGGTGGAAATCCAGCTTGTCTCGCACTGATTGGCTGGCCGCCATCATCGGGGTGTCCAGAGGAATGCCGGTGGCGTCGGCCACCCGGGTCATGCACTGGAAATTTGCGGCAATGGCCGCGGCGTCGGCGGAAACGGCTCGACCGGCTACGGCATCGAGATCGGCTCGGGCTGCGGCCAATTCTGCCGAGTCACCGCTGGCGAGAGCCTCGGCAAACGAGGCCAATTCGACGGCGTAGGCCACCTCTTGCTCTTCTCCTGGTGGGGGAGCGCTTTCTGCGTGGTCTAGCAGTGATACATCGGCACCGGTGTCGTTCATGTTGGCGGCCACACGGAACGCCATAGCATGGCCGACCGCTCAATAGAAGCACTCGTTTACTTGCGAGACGCGGGTGGCGAGCAACTCCATCTGAAGGCGGTCGATGGCCCGGCCCTTAGGCTGGAGCGCGAACGCCGGGGCTTCCTCCAGCGTGAGGTACTGCTCATTGCTGAGGATCGTTAGGTCGCGGAGCGCATCGGGTATCAGGCTGAGGGCACGGAGGATGTGAATAGCGGTACGCCGACCAGACCACAGATCGGCCTCCTCGCCTACCGCGCCGTCTCGGGCCAACATCGGCACGTAAGCGGTGCCGACTTCCAGTCGATCCTCAGACAGACGGCGACCGCTTGGGGGGCCGGGGACCGGTTCGGGCAGTGGCTCCAGATCCAGTCCGAGGGCCCGGTAGTGCTCGTCGACGGCCATCGTCACACAAGCGACCCCGATCATTTCCACGATCTGCTCATCCGACAACCCTGAGCTGCGGGCGTCCTCCACCATTCGTCGGCTCAGACGAGCGGGGTCGGTGACGATGCGGTGGATGCTGTCTACCGCTGTCGCCCCGATCAGCTCCCCGGTCTCGGTCAGGACGTGGCTTTCATCCAGGCCATAGGGGCTGAGCTGCTGCTTGCGTCGGATACAGAGATCGCAGTTTCTGGCGTCTCGGGTCTCTTGGGCAATGGCGAGGCGCTGGGCCCCGGACCAGGAGTCTCCTGGTTGGGAGAAGCGCTGCCACAGTTCGCGGTACGCCTCCAGCACTCCCTCTCGGATTGGATAAGGAGAATCGTTGAGGAAAAAAGACGGAGCCGCCTCTGCCCTCATCGCTTGGGAGCCATCAGACGTCGTTCTTGGGGGCGAGGACCTTCATCATCACGCTCCCGAACGGACGCATCATTTGGCCCAGCTTGCGCACCACCCACGGCAGCCTCTTGGAGTGCTGCGCAGTATAAAAGCCCTGGATGCCGAGTTCGTCGTCCAGACCCGCGGTCAGCACGGCCAGCGGTTTGTCAACCGGCAAGCCGGTAGCGTCGGCCAACCGGTTCATCCGCTGGAAGGCACCGATCACGCCGGCGGCATCCACCAAGGCGGCCTCGCCCAGCCGGTCGACGACCGCGGCCCGGGCCTCGGGAAGTTGATCGGGATCGGTCAATGCGGCATCGGCAAGGTCGAGAAGTTCGCTGCCACCAACAACGCCGCTGTCTCGCGTCCGATCGGTGGCGGCGACCGGATCGCCTGGGGTGCCGTCGAGCTTGCTGTTCTCACGGAACAGGAATGAATGGCCGTTGGTTCAATAGAAGCACTCATTGATGGCTGAGGTTCGCGCCCCGACCAGCTCCATGAGCGCTCTGCTGATGGCCCGCCCCCCGTTCTCACCCAAGGAGGGCACCAATTCGATGGGGATATATTGAGCGGTCAATACCCGCTTCATCGATCGGTGTTCCTCGGGCACCAGGCTCAGTGATTTGGAAACATTGCTGGCTCGACGGGTGGCGAACAGATCCTTTTCGCTTGCCGATGCCTTGCTCGGATCGATCGTCGGCACCCAACCGCCGATGTCCTCGAGCCCGATTGGACGCTGCCGGGGCGGCTCTCCGGGCACCGGCTCGGGAAGCGGATCCAGCGGAAGGCTCAAAATAATGTGGATGGTGTCAATCGACATCACCGATGACACGATGCCGAGCAACTCGACGTAATGGGCGTCGGTGAATTTGTCATCGATGACCGAATCGAACCAGGTCTTGGTCAATCGGCCCGCGTCGGTGGCGATGCGATGTGCGGCGTCCACCACCCCTGGGGCCAGTCCGCTTCCGCCATCTTCGTGTTCGCCTTCGATGCCGTAAGGCGACAACGCGGCCTTCCGCCGTAAGCAGAGTGCACATTGCCGGGCGAGCCGGGTCTCGCGGGCTATCGCCACCCGCTCCACTCCCGACCACCACGTTCCGGGTTTCGATAGATGGTCCCAGTAGCCATTGTGGGCCTCGATCAGGTCGTTGCGAACATCAATGCCGGTGGTTTGATCGGACGTCGCGATGCTCATGTTGCTGCTGGCTCCTAGCTAGCCGGATGGGGGCTCCGGTTCGGGGCGGCGGATGCGGTGGACCTTCTGCTCGTCGCGGGCTTTGCGTTCGGCCACCTCTTCTTGGTGGGCCGCCTGGAGCATTCGGCGGATCTTGACCACCGGGCGATCGGTGCGGGCCAGACGGTCCATGTCCCAGCGGGCCACTCGTCCTTGAGCGGCCTGCAAGACGGCGTCGCCGCCGTAGATGCAGCTGGTGATGCTGCCCGGCCATGGATAGATGCGGCCGAAGAAGCGACCCATCATGAGATTGATGGCCTGGGCGGCCAGCGAATTGCGCATGGGGGTACCGAAGTCGGTCTTCCCCATGATCAACCATCCCGTAAAGCTGCCCACATCGCGGGGTACGAACCAGAAATAGCCCTCATCGAGGGGACCGGCCAGATCGCCGGGAGCGTGATAGACGAGGTTGGGCAGCAGCCACTCGATATGGTCGATGCTGAACGTCCCCGGGTGTTCGTCGGGCTCCGTGTACCACACGTGGAGGCCACGGCCATCGAAGATCTCTTCGAACTCCATGTCTCCGGCCGGCTTCTGCCCGTTGAACAGCGAACAGGTCCGGTGCAGGCAACCCACATGGGTCATGTCCACGGTGTTGTCCAACATGTTGAGGTGGCTGTAGGGCAGGTCGAGCTGCTGGACCATCATGAGCTTTTGGCCGAACACGGTTTGGGCGTGGGGAAAGGTCTCCATGAAGGACGGGGGTTCCTTGTCGCCCATATAGACGAGTACCACGCCCCTGTGCTCCTCTACCGGGTACGACCGGGCCCGGACTTTCCCGCAGGCGTTGCTGTTGGGACCGTCGGCCAGAAAGGCCACGCACTCGCCGTCTCCGTCGAAGGTCATGCCGTGGTAGCGGCAGGTAAGCGTCCCCGGCGCCCACACGCCGACTTGGCCGAGCGATAGCAGCGGCCCTCGATGGGGGCAGCGATTTTGCAGGGCACGGGCCCTGCCGTCGGCGTCTCGGAACAAAACGATGTTGTCGCCGAGCATGGTCACCGGCTTCAGCTCGTTGTGCATCAGGTCCTTTGACTCAATGGCTGGATACCAATACTCGCGGAGGCCCTGGAACGGGATCTTGTCTTGGTTTTCCTCCACATAGTCCCAGGGGACTTCGCCCACCGAGGCTGGCTTTTCCGGTACGCCATAGGGGCTCTTCCACCATTGGTAGAGGCGATAGGCCCCCGACTTCATCGGCTGGGTGCGAGGCTTGTCCACCAGAGGCTTCAGGCTGGGGAATCGGCTCAGTACGCTGACGCCCCACTCCTTGGCCTGTTGGGCGAGGACTTGTTGGATGCGGGCCGGGGCGGGAATGGAGGGCAGCGCAGCGGCGTGCCGCTCGGCGGTGTCCTCGTGTTCCTCGGGAATCCGAGGAGCTTCAGCTGTTGTCATGGTGCCTCCAAGGGTGTCAGAGGATCATCGGGTGAGGCTTACGTACTCCCCGGTCAAGGCCACAATCTGACCGTTGCGCACTTCCGAGAGCACCACATAGTCGCTGAACACTCGGGATGCCGGTGGGTAGGCCATGATCGGTTCCGCCCAATTGAACGGCGGCAAGGGCTCAAAGTGAATCTCCCCGGCCGACTCCAAGGCGGCAACTAGCGACGCGGAGTCGATTCCCTCCGGGTCCATGGTCCTCATGATGTCGGCCACGATATGGACCGCCGCCCACGAGTTGATGGCCAGCTCGCTGCGAGGTGCATCAGACCCGATGGCGTCCAATTCATCGTGGTACTGCTGCACGCCGGGATTCTCGGTGTACGAGGGGGGCAGGATCTGGCCGGCCAAAATGAGTCCTTCCGCGGCATCCCCCACGATGTCGAAGTTCGTCTGGGAGTAGACCAGCGTTGAGGATACCAAGAGAGGATCGGCGCCAAGGTTGGGCAGGGTCAGCAGGTACTTGTTGATCAGGTCCGGGGACATGACGAAAGCCACACCGTCGGTCCCGCCCTCCAGGGTGGCCTGCACCAACGGGGTAATGTCGGCGGCATCGGGGGGGAAGCCCGTTTGGCCCTTGAGGCCCAGGCCATAGGGGGCGAGTCCGGCGTTCAAGAAAAGCCCGGCCAGAGCCGCGGCGTTGCCGGTGGCGGGGATGGCGGCGTGAACGGTGGTGGCGCCGTATTCTCCGAGGCCATAGCCGATCGCGGCTAAAGACGTAGCGATGCCGCCGCCAACCGGGAATGACAGCGGGGAGGTGAGCTCCAGTTGGCTACGGGACAAGTTGCCGATGGAGGGGATTCCGGCATCGACAAGCACGCCCATGTATTCGTTCCCGAATCCGCTGGTGGCGCCGACCACGGCCACGACGCCCTCATCCACCGCTTGGCGCCCGCATTCCACCGAGAGATTGGGGTTCGACTCGTCGTCGCAAATCAGCAGTTCGATGGGGCGACCGTTAACGCCACCGGCGGCGTTGATAGCCGCGACGGCG
>VYDF01000286.1 GCA_009843565.1 Acidimicrobiia bacterium
CCCCCCAACCCTGCGCCACCCAGGAAACCGCCAATCAGGCTGGATGGGAGAAAATGGAGATTGGACCACTACGCTGACTGCGTGGTTCGCAGCCCCCTCGATCTGATTCCCACCATGGGGCGCGACCTGGAACGGCTGGAGCTGCGGTTAGAACGGTCGGTTTACACCGACCACCCGTTCCTCGCCGAGGTAGCCGGCCATCTCATCCGGGCCGGAGGCAAGCGGGTTCGGCCGGGTTTCGTGCTTGCGTCGGCGTCCATAGCCCAGATTCAGCCTGCACCCGTCGAAGAAGAGGTGCTTACCGGCGGTGTGGCCGTGGAGCTCGTTCACCTGGGCTCGCTGTACCACGACGATGTGATGGACGAAGCCCAAGTACGGCGCAACGTGGCCAGCGTGAACGCCAAGTGGGGCAACCTGCGAGCCATCCTGGCCGGGGACTTCCTGCTGGCCCGGGCCTCGGAGCTGGCTGCCTCGCTGGGTACCGAGGTAGCCGGGCTGCTGGCGGCCACCATCGGGCGGCTCTGCGAAGGCCAAGTGCGAGAATTGCAGGACACTGGCAATCCCGACCGCACCGAGACCTCTTACACCGACTCCATCGAGGGCAAGACCGCCTCGTTGCTGGCCACCTCCTGTCGCATCGGCGGACTGGTGGCCGAACTGGACCGGCCGACGGTGGACACCCTCACCGAGTTCGGCCGCTACTACGGACTGGCCTTTCAGGTAGTGGACGACATCTTGGACATCGTGGCCACCGACGAGCACTTGGGGAAGCCGTCGGGCAACGATCTGCACGAGGGGATCTACACCCTGCCGGTGATCCGGGCGCTGGGCACGGCCTACGGCCCCCAGCTCAGGGATCTGCTGGGCGGGACGGTGTCGGACGCCACCGTTCGATCGGCCTTGCAACTGGTTCGGGCCAGCGGCGGCGTGGAGGAGGCGCTGGACGTGGCCAGCGACTACGTCAAACAGGCGTCAGCCAGCTTGGAATCGCTCCCCCCCACCACGGCCACCGCGGCTCTCCAAGTGGCCACCGACCACCTGATCGACCGAGCCCGCATCCCCCTCGGAGATCACTAGCTCGATCGCTCTGGCTCAATCGCTCTAGCTCAACCGCTCAAGCTCGACCGATTTGGCTCAATCGCTCTAGCTCAACCGCTCAAGCTCGACCGATTTGGCTCAGTCGCTTTGTCGCTCCGGGGATTCAGGGCGCAGCGTGGGGAACAAGACCACGTCGCGGATGCTGGGCGCATCGGCCAGCAGCATGGCCAGGCGATCCATGCCCACTCCCAGACCGCCAGTAGGGGGCAGACCGAACTCCAGCGCCCGCAGATAGTCCCAGTCCACGGCCATGGCCTCGGCATCGCCCGCTTCCCGATCGGCGGCCTGGTCTTCAAAACGGTCCCGCTGCTCGTCGGGATCGGTCAGCTCGCTGAAGGCGTTGGCCAGCTCCCGGCCGGCCACGATGGCCTCAAATCGCTCCACCCAACCGGGGTGCTCCCGGTGCTCCCGGGCCAGTGGCGATACCTCCTTGGGGTAGTCGCACACGAACACCGGCCCCCACAGCTCGGCCTCGGTGGTCTTCTCATAGAGCTCCAACAGGAGCTTGCCCGGCCCCCAGCGATCTTCCACCGGGATCTCCCGGTCGGCGCAATGCGATCGCAGTTCATCCAGCGGGGTGTCAAGGTCAACTTCCAGACCGCTGTGGGTAGCCAGCAGGTCGATGAACCGGGAGCGGGGCCATGGCGGGGTCAGGTCTAGCTCGCGCCCGCCGTAGCTGATGATGGTGGTGCCCTTCAGCTCTAGTGCCAGATGGGCGACCAACTGCTCGACCAGTTCCATGATGTCGCCGTAGTCGGCATAAGCCCAGTACAGCTCCAGCATGGTGAACTCGGGATTGTGACGGGTGGAGATGCCTTCGTTGCGGAACACCCGGGCGATCTCGTACACCCGCTCCAAGCCGCCCACCACCAGCCGCTTCAGATACAGCTCAGGGGCGATCCTCAAGAACAGGTCCATGTCCAGGGCGTTGTGGTGGGTGCTGAACGGTCGGGCCAGCGCCCCGCCGGGCACCGGGTGGAACACCGGCGTCTCCACCTCGATGAAACCACGATCCTCCAGCCACCGGCGGGTGAGCGACATCATCTCGGATCGCAGCAGAAAGGTGTGGCGGGCCTCCTCGGTCACCCATAGGTCGACATAGCGCTGGCGGAACCGGATGTCGGGATCGGAGAGCCCGTGCCACTTGTCGGGAAAGCTCCGCCGGGCTTCGGCCAGCAGCTCCCACCGCTTCACCTTCACCGAGAGCTCACCGGTGCGGGTTTTCATCACCTCGCCGCTGACCCCCACCCAGTCGCCCAGCGACAGCGAGCAGAACTCGTCATAGTCGGGGGTGACCTTGGCAGGAGCAAAGAGCTGGATGCGGCCGGTGGCGTCTTGAAGGGTGGCGAACGCCAGGCGGCCCTGCACCCGCCGAAGCATGATCCGGCCCGCCACCGACACCGTCTGCCCAGTCTCGGTACCCGGCTCGATTTCACCGTGGCGGTCGTGGCACTGGGCGGCGGTGGCCGTGGTCTCGAACCGGTAAGGGGGGTTCACCGAATGCCCTATTGGTTTCGCCTGTGGACCAGCCACAGGCCGTGAAGGGTCAGATAGGGCTCGACGTACTGGATGGTCTCCGACATCGGAGCAATGAGATGGGCCAGTCCACCAGTGGCGATCACGATCACCTCTCCGTCCAGAACGGCGGAGAACCGGGCCACCATGCCATCGATCTGGGCGACAAACCCGTAGATGACCCCCGACTGGATCGACTCCATCGTGGTCTTGCCAATCACGCTGCGAGGTTCGGTGAGCGCCACCGGCCCCAGGGCGGCCGCCCGGCCCACCATGGCTTCCAGGCTGACCTCGATACCCGGTCCGATGGCTCCACCCAGAAACTCTCCGGCTTCGGAGACCACGTCGAAGTTGTTGGTGGTGCCGAAGTCCACAATCACCGCGGGACCGCCGTAAAGCTGGTGGGCGGCCACCGCGTTGGCTATGCGGTCGGCTCCCACCTCGCGGGGATTGTCGTACAAGATGGGGATGCCGCTGCGGGTGCCGGGCTCGATCACCACCGGGTCGAAATCAAGATAGCGCTGCACCATCATCCGCACGCTCTCCCGGATTTGGGGCACCCCGGAGCACACCGCCACCCCGGTCAGCTCCCTTTCCATCTCCACATTCACGCTGTCCAGCAGACTGCGCAGCAGCACGGCCACCTCATCGGGGGTGCGCTCGTGCACCGTTGACAGTCGCCAGTGCTCAATCAGGCCGTCCTCGGCCCGGCAGTCCTCAGCCCGCTCGGCCTCATACAGGCCAACCACGGTCTGGGTGTTGCCAATGTCAAGGGCCAACAGCATAAGTACCCCCGATTATCCTTCTTGGCTCGCCTCGGATGCATCGTTTACATCGAGCCCGATGTCCAAGGCCGGAGCCGAGTTGGTTATGCGCCCTACCGATATGAAGTCCACGCCGCTGGCCGCGTAGTCGGCCACCGTCTCCAGCGTGATTCCACCGCTCACCTCCAAGAGGCAGTCGTGCCCGGCGGCCCGGGTCACGCACACCCGCACTTCGTCGGGAGTCATATTGTCCAAAAGCAGGGCGTCCGCCCCTGCGGCCAGGGCCTCTTCCACCTGCTCAATGCGGTCGCATTCCACATAGACGATGCGATCCGGCCAGCTTCTGCGGGCGGCCGTCACCCCGTCCGCGATGGTCATCCCAGCCAGGTGGTTGTCTTTGAACATAACCCATTCCGAAAGCCCCATCCGGTGGTTGTCGCCCCCGCCGGCCCGCACCGCGGCCTTCTCCAGCACCCGCAGACCGGGGGTGGTCTTGCGGGTGTCCCGAATGCGGGCCCGGCCCCCACCGGCCGCGGCTGCCACATACCGGGAAACCTCGGTGGCGATGCCCGACAGGTGGCTCAAGAAGTTCAATGCGGTCCGCTCTGCGGTCAGCACCGATGCCCGGGGCCCGACAACCTTGGCCAGCGTCAGGCCTGGAGCCACCTTGTCGCCATCGGCGGCATGCCACTCCACCGTCACCAAGGGATCCACCTGCCTGAAGACCTCGGAGGCACAGGCCTGCCCCGCCATGCGGCCGGCGTCTCGAGCAGTGATCGCCGCGGTGATGTCTCCAGGGGGAACAAGCGACGAGGTGAGGTCGCCCAGTGGACCCAAGTCCTCGGCCAAGGCCAGTTTTACCGCGGCCTGCACCGCTTCGACCGGTGGATCAAAGCTGGTCAACGTCGAGTCCCAGGTTGTCGATGAGGCGAGCCTTGCCGACATGGGCGGCCACCAGCAGGCGCAACTCGCCGGCCAGCACATCGGGTCGATCCAGCGTGGCGGCGTCAACCACGGCGGCGTAGTCGGTAGACGCCATGGGCTCAGCGGCGAGCACCGCGGCCATAACCGACTCCACCTCGTCGGGATTCCGGCTGCCCTCCACCACCGCATCCCGCCCGGCTTGCAGCGACCGCCACAACACGGTGGCCGCGGGCCGCTCCTCGGCAGTCAGGTACACGTTTCGGCTCGACATGGCCAGGCCGTCGGACTCCCGGAATGTGGGGCAACCCACCACCTCCACCGGCATGGACAAGTCGGCGGCCATCCGCCGGATGATGGCCAGCTGCTGGTAGTCCTTCTCCCCGAAATAGGCCCGGCCCGGCCCAAACATCGCAAACAGCTTGGCTACGACGGTGGTGACCCCATCGAAGTGGGTGGGGCGGAACCGCCCCTCCAACACCGCGTTCAGCCCATTGACCGCCACCGAGGTAATCGGGGTCTGCGGGTACATCTCCTCGGTCAAGGGAGCAAACACCAGTCCGGCTCCCGCAGCAGCACACATCTTCACATCCCGGTCTAGATCCCGGGGATAGGTCCCATAGTCCTCGCCCTCGGCAAATTGAAGTGGGTTCACGAAGATGCTCACAACGGTCAGGTCGTTCTCGCCCGCCGATCGGGCCACCAAAGACTGGTGGCCCTCATGGAGATAGCCCATGGTGGGCACGAGGCCGACGGCACCGCCATCGCGGCGGGCGGCATCCAATGCGGCTCGCAGCTCACAGGCTCGCTCAACAACCGGAACCGCGTTCACGAAACCCCCTCTTGTGCACGCGACACCAACTCGTCCCAACCCCCCAAGCGTTGGCAGCCGCCAGTCCCAGGATCGCTCCACCCTGCGAACAGATCGGGCGCGAGCTCTCCCAAGGGAACCATCACAAATGCCCGCTCCCGCATGCGGGGATGGGGCACCACCAAATCGGGCTCCTCCACCGTCTCGCCGTCCACCCACAAGACATCGACATCCAGCGTACGGGGACCCCAGCGGACTTCCCGTACTCGTCCGGCCGATGCCTCCAATGCCTGACAGAGCTCCAAGAGGTCTCGAGCCGACCGATCGGTGTCCAGCTCGGCTACCACGTTCAAGTAGTGGTCTTGTTCGGGGCCTCCCACCGGCTCGGTTTCGAATACTCCAGAAACGGCGACGCAGTCGTCTATGGCCGCCACTGCGTCCTTGAGGAAGCCCATGCGGTCGCCCAAGTTGGATCCGAGGCCCAAGAACGCTCTGGTCATGGGGCTACTCCCCAGAAAGCACCTGCCTCGACTCCCAACCCTGGAAAAGCTCTGGTCATTGCCGGTGGCGAGTGATGCGGACACCGCTGGTCGACAGCTGCTGGGGTACAGGTGGGCGCAGTTTGCGGACCTCCACCGTCACCCATTGGGCCCGTTGGTCAGCATTCAGGCAAACCTCGGCCACCCTCTGAGCCATAGCCTCCATGAGGGTGAATTGCTCGCCTTCGGCCGCCGCGCACACCGCCGCGCACACCTCTCCGTAGTCGATGGTGTCGCCCAGGTCGTCGGATCCCCCTGATGGAGCAAGATCGGCGCCTATGTCCACATCCAGCTCGAACGGCTGAGCCCGAACCCTCTCCTCGGCCAGGGCTCCGCAAAGAGCTGTGACTCGCAAGCCCTTCAAGCGCAGGCAATCCTCAGTCATCTCCACCGGTCTCCTGATCGTCGTCGACGACCACGGAAAGGTGCACCTCCGGCTCGGGGAGAGCGGCAGCGGCATTGACGATGCGGCGGCCCACCGAGCCGATGGGGCGTTCGGTCATCTTCTCCACCACCACCACGGCTTGCGACTCGTTGGGGACCATCCCGGTCCACAGCAGGTATCCGGCCATAAATCCACACACCTCGTCGCCCAGTCCCCGGCGGTGGACCAGCAGCTTCTCCCCACTGGCCAGCAGAGTGTGCAGCTCGACGAAGAGCGGTTCGAGCCGTACCCGGTAGTCCTCATTGTCGGCAATGGGCCAGTGACTCCAAGCGATGTTCTGCTCGCTGTAGTTGTGGAGGTTGTGGGTGGACGGGATCAGCGACACGACCCGGGTGAAACCCTGCTGGCGGATCCAGTTGATCTCCTCGGTGCGCCGGACCCGGCGGTGGCTCTCCCCCCGGCCTCCCGGGCGCTCGCAAATGGCGAGGCGGTCTTTCATGATCCAATAAAAGTTGCGGGGACAGATTCCCGCGGCCCACTTGCCCTTCACGCCGCCACCACCTTCATGGCGTCGACGGTGGCGGCCACATCGTGCACTCTGACCACCGAAGCTCCCTGGGCGAACGCCCAGGATGCGGCAGCCAGCGACCCCTCGAGCCGGTCGTCGGTCGGCACCTCGCCCCCATCACTGCCATCGCTCAGGGCGTGCAGCTCCCCGATGAAGCGCTTGCGGCTGGCGCCAAGCACCACCGGTGCTCCCAACGCTGTGAACTGCCGCAAGTTGGCCAGCAGTGACAGATTGTGGTCGGTGGTCTTGCCGAAGCCGATTCCCGGGTCCACCCATACCTCGGGAACTCCGGCGGCTCGTCCCCGCTCAACGGCCTCGGCCAAGAAGTCGTGTACTTCGGCAACCACGTCTGCGTAGTGAGGGGCGATCTGCATGGTGGCCGGGGTGCCCTGGCGATGGACGGCTATCCAGCTCACATTCAGCTCAGCGGCAACCTCGTGCAGTGAGGCAGAGACGTCGTTGAGGATTTCGGCTCCTGCCGCCACCGCGGCCTGGGCCACCTCGGGTTTGGTGGTGTCGATGGAGACCCGGCCGTGAGGGGCCAAACCGGCCACCACATCCACTACTCGATCCAGCTCTTGGCGAACGGGCACGGGCTCGGCACCGGGACGAGTGGACTCACCGCCCACGTCGACAATCGCAGCGCCCTCATCGAACAACTGGCGGCCGCGGGCCACCGCCTCCTCAGGGTCCAGGAACCGTGCGCAGTCGGAAAAAGAGTCGGGAGTCACATTCAGGATGCCCATAACCATTGCCTGTGACTCCACCGCCTCAGAGTACCCCTGCGTTTTGGGGCTGCCCTATGCGAATAGCGTTTCTAACGGTCGATGAACTCTTCCGCGGCCATCCCCACTGAAGGGCAAGGGGGATTTCCGAGCGGTCTCTAACGGTCGATGAACCTCATCGCTTCGGCTCGGGTGGCGATGTCGGTCCGGAAGAGGCCTCGCACTGCGGAGGTGACCGTGTTGGCCCCCGGTTTGCGGATGCCCCGCATCGACATGCACAGGTGCTCTGCTTCCACCACCACCAACACGCCCCGGGGGTTGAGGGCATTCTCGATGGCGTCGGCGATCTGGGTGGTGAGCCGTTCTTGCACCTGGGGCATCCGGGCATACCCCTCCACCACCCGGGCCAGCTTTGACAGCCCAGTGATGCAGCCGTCCTTGTTGGGGATGTAGCCCACATGGGCTTTGCCCAAGAACGGAATCAGATGGTGTTCGCACAGCGAGTAAAGGGGGATGTCCCGCACCAAGATCATCTCGTCGTGATCGGCCTCGAATTGGCGGGTGAGGTGGGATGCCGGATCTTCGTGCAGCCCTTCGCAGATCTCGGCGTACATGCGGGCTACCCGCCCCGGCGTGTCCAATAGACCGTCTCGACTCGGGTCCTCGCCAATGGCAACCAGGATTTCCCTTACCGCGGCCTCTATTCGAGGTTGGTCCACCCAGCCTGTTTTTTTGTCGCCCATCGGCCCTGACGGTAGTCCGGCAATGTCTCAGTCTCATGGTTGGGCGGCTCTGCCCTGGGGCCCGGCACCGTGCCGCACCAAAGGGGTAGTGTTCGAAAC
>VYDF01000035.1 GCA_009843565.1 Acidimicrobiia bacterium
TGGCAGTGGCAGACCCTCCTTGAGGCCTTCGGCCTACCCGAACGCAGTGACAGCGAGAACTTCTTCGCCGACGTCTCAGTGGCCGTTGGCCGAGACTTCATTCTCGCCCAGATTTGGACCCATGAGTTCCCGCGAACCGGCTCCGACGAGGACGCAGAGGCCGGCTCAAGTTCAGCCTAGGCCCCTCTCGCCGCAGTCGACCTCTCCGCAACAACCCTTCGCTGGTTCATCGCCAGGGTGAGATGACGAACGCCGGAGAGGGACCGGTACTTGAGTGATTTGGCCCGGCGCGCAGCGATGCCGCCGGCCGGAGGATCCCAAGTGCGGTGAGCCGGTGTCTATGCGGGATTGCCTCAGGATGAATGAGTGTTGGGCAAAGAGGCCACTTCAGGTCCATTGAGATGGACTGCTGACAGCGGGTGGTCGCTTTTTCACGCAGTCCGCGGAGAAGAAAAACAAGAGCCACACGGCGACACAGGCCATCAGGCACAATACAAGAAATGCCATTGACACCGCCGTTATCAGCACCATGCCAACGACCAAACTGACGGACTCATCCCACGTCAATTCTGACAGCGGACTCAGCACCCGAACGGCGTTGTAGAATGCGACGCCACCTAATGCGGTCGCAGCGATCGCAAACAGTGCCGTCCCTGACCTCAACAAGAACAAGGAGGGACGAGGACCCATCGGCGAGGTGGCAATCACACGAAGAACAAATCCTATGGCAACAAGAACCGCGAGAAACGTTCCAGGTGCGCCAACAACAAAAAAGCCGCCACCGATATTGGCTCCATCGACTCCTGCCGTGACGGCTCGGCCACCAATGCCCGAATACAACCCCAGTGCGCTCGGCAGGCCCAAAATGACGAACCATTCACTACGCCAGTTTCTCTGCCAATACTCGAATGCCAGCCAGCCGAGCGCGGTAAGAGCAGTGCCCACGAAAGAAAAGCCGACGTAGCCGCTAAGGGCAACCAGCGATCTGGGCGCCTTCCAAGTGTGCAGAGGTGAATCGTCAACGGTTTGATGACCAATGAGGTGCCAGGCAGCAACCGGCACTGCAATCACCAGGGCTGTCCCTGGGATCATTAGCCGAAAACGAGGCCTCTGGCGGGCTGCTGGCCTGATCGAAGCCAGTTGAGGCGGGTGAGGAAGACTCCGATCGACTGCACCGGGTATTGGTGTGTCCAAGTCGCCCAATCGCCTGTCGTCTTCTGTTGGCTCCATCGCACAGTCAGTCGCGGTCTGGAAATCTCCTGACCAAGTGTACCCGCCCAGCTCATGCTGCTCTGTCCTCTCGCCCGCTGGAACTGGCCGTGTATGCCGAGCTCGCTAAGAGGCCCGCCGCCGCGGTTGCGCCAGAAGCGAGAGAGGTGCGAGAGCTGCGTCAGTGCGAGGCAATTCGCCCGTACCATCTAGGCCCCGGCCCCTTCAAGGCACTCGGGCAAGAAAGCACCGGGGCTCGGGCAATCGAGAAAATGCACCACCAAAGCCCTTGCGCAATCGATTGCCAGCACCTCGGCGGGCCGGCACCGCCCTTGACATGCCCATTGCCCACACTCTGGCGAGGATGAAGTCCCCTCCTACGGCCAGTTCCAGATCGAATACCGTGTGGAGATCGATTCCGAATGCCTCAGCAGCTCGCTGCCATCCCCACTCGCTGCCGTCAGCGGACCAGCACAACCAGAATTCCCCCGCCGAGACCGACACGTCGGAGGATGGGCGATCGGCGTTGTCGGCGGGCAAGGCAGCGGCGGCCAATCCGGCTGGCCCCGATGAGAAGCTCGTGAGGCCTACAAAGCCGTCTAGGAGAGCCGCTGGTGTTCTGCCGCCTCCACAGCTGATGCAGTCGATACCCATTCCCCCGGCAACAGGACTCGCGGCCCAAAGCCTTCCGTCTCGCCCGTCTGCCCACTGCGCCACTTCGCCTAAGGGCTCCGTCGTCCAGTCTTGCCCGTCCTGAGAGCAAAGCAGGGCATCTCGTCTTCCTTGGACGCCCAGAACAAACCCCTCCTTTGCGCCCGCCCCGGTGACGTTCCACACCCGTTGATGGTGCTCGGCCTGCTGCTCGGCAACAGGGCCGCTGCTGGAGTAGACCCTGATCACCGACTGATCACCGCGCGACAGCAACTCCTGCTGCTCAGCACACAGACCAAGGGCGCCAAACGACGCGAATCGCTCTTTTCGCGTGTGGCCGGGGGAGCGTCTTGAAGTGAACTCCAAGGCAACGCCGTCGTCTGTCATCGACCAATTCATGAGGGTCGTTCCCTCGGGCTGCAAGCCCCGATCGACCACGAGCGCTTCGAGGTCCAACTCGGTGCGGAATTGAACGACAACCACAACCTGCGAGCCCGACGCCACCGCCTCAACGACCTCGGATTCCTCGGTCACGAACGGCGGCAACGGCTCGGCGCGAAGGGGCAACTCCACATCCATCTCGACCCACGACTCGCCCCGGTCGTCCGAGAACCAAACCCGGTCAGCTGCCCAGTCCTGCTGGGGAGACCGGGCAACCTGGAACGGGCCCGGAGTCTCGCTGTAGACGTCTCGGCCATAGACCACCCAGCGATCGCCGGACAAGTCCACGCTGGCAGCCGCACTCGATGCGAGATCGGCCAACTGGATCCCGCGAGGAACCCCAAGCTCGGCCCACGAGATGCCATTAGTGGTCGCAACAAGCTGGATCGGTTCATCGGGCCCGCTGTAGTGGCGGCGCAGAATGTGCCCGCCTCCAGCAGACTCCAGACGATGGAACAACTCGAACCGATCAGACCCCGAAGCAGTCTCAACCCAACGAAGCGGCGCTGTACTAGACGACCCCTCAGCAGAAATCCACATACACAAAGCAGCCTAGGTGTGGTGGTTCAAGGCCCGTCTACGGCACTTGGGCGATGAACCAGCGCGTCGATAGGGAATACGGGGGAGAGTTGTCTATCTGTTCTACGCGGGCGAGCACAAACCCGTCGCCGACGGCAAGCGAGACCGATGCGTCGTTGGCCTCGCCAGGATCGATCCCAAAGGCACCTGCGGGAGTCTGCCAACTCCACTCGATTCCGTCGGCCGACCATCCCAGCCATTGCTCCTCTTCTTTGGGGCTGTCGACGACCAGCCCGGTGATGGCCCACAAGGGGAATTCAGGCACCAGTTCCCCGCGGGTGAAAGACACCAGATCGACGCCGGTTTCCATGTCCTGGAACACGATGACTTCCGCGTCCATCTCAGCGGAGTCGTCATTTGGATACCTGAGCCGGCAATCAGCCTTAGAGGGAGCCCAGCGAACCCATAGCACTTCTGGCCCGCATTCGTAGACCGCGGTGTCTGCCGCCAAGTCCCAGAGTGTGAAGCCCCCCTCAGGCTCGTTGAACCTCAGTTCGTAGCCATCCTTGGCGATTCGCTGGTTGGGGAGGGTGAAGAGTTCCGTGCCGGGAATGGCCATCGCGTTGACGGCCACCCCTGACGGGCCGGCGGCCAGTAGGAATGGGATCGCGTTGTCGAAAGCAACCTCGATTGTCAGGGACCCTTCCCGATCGAATCGGTTCAGGCCATACCCAGTGCCCAACCAGGCCGACCTCCACAGTGAGCCGTCGGGGCCAAGCGCTTGGGGGAACAAAGAGCCAGCACCCTCGCTCTGGCTCCATGTACGGCCATCGGTGGAGGTCAAAGTGGATAGCCGGCCAGGCGCCTGTTCGGTGTCGCCCCGTACGTAGAGCTGGATCGAGAAGCCGGCAGCCGTGCTGACGTTCCTGTTGATGACAATGCTGTTATAGATCAAGCCGTCGTATTCGGCGACCTGTTCAAGAACGCCGCCATCGCTGGCGAAAATCCGAGCCTTGGATCTCTCACCGGGTTCTTCTCCCAGGTGGCTTGACATCTCACTGCCGGAGTCGGATGCGGCACTTGCATCCTCTTCATTGCTTTGGAGCACGATCACCATGTGATCCCCCGAGGCCAACGCCACGGTGACGACATAGGGGAAAATATCGTAGGTGGGCGGCACTTGTATCGAGCTTGAGGAAAAGTCGAACTCCAATTCAATCCAACTCGCCCCCTGGTCGTCGGAGTAGAAGGCCCGATAACCGGCTAGACCCCGGCTGTCTCCGCCTTCGGATTCCCCATTCGCGGAACGGGGATCACCGGCGATGTCGTGTCCGGCAACCAGCCAGCGCTCGCTGGACAAGTCGAATTGGGGAGGCCAAAGCCCGGTCGGGATCGGCACCTCGGACCAATCGGCCCCATCCTCGGTGACCAAGAGCTGTAACCCGGGACCTGCTTTGTCGCTCCCCGGACGATAGGTCTGCATCAGAATGCGCCCATCTCCGAGGGACGCGAGCAGCCCCGAAACGGCGTCGTCGTCTAGGCCTGGATCGAACTCGGCCCACTCAAGCACCGGCCTAGTGGAGTCGCCTACAGGCCCGGTGGCATGAACTCTGTCGTCGGACCCACCTCGGTCCAACAGCATCCAAACGCCAATGCCACCGGCGAGCAGAACCACCGCCGCTACAACGCCCACCGCCCATCGGCGGGCGAGTCGCACCAGGAGCGGGCTCACTTCTTTGCCCTGGGTTGGACGCGCTCTCATAGCCAGAACAAACCTTCAGCATCCCCCGTCATCAGGTCGCCTCGGGAGGGGGGACCTCTTTGATGATGCCATTGTTCCGATGGCAGGTCGAGGGGTGCCGGGTGTCGGCGATGAGTCAGTTCGAGTAGGGGGTATGCGGTTTGGAGCCGTACTCCCGTTTGCCAGCTTGTCGGGTAGTCCGCTGGGGACCGCCTGCCAGATCATCGCGGCGAGCACCATCGAGGATTTGGGGTATTCGTCGAATTGGGCTTTCGGCGGGATGGGTCGGGGCTTCGTGCTGCCCAATCCACTGATGGCGCCCACCGTCACTGCCTGCGGCACGACAAGCGTCGGGTTGGGCACCGGGATCATGCAGCTGCCGATCTGCAATGTCGCCGAGGTGGCCCACCGGCTCTTCTCGTTCGAGGTCTCGGGGCCGGGATCGACACGAGACGACTTGCAGGTGTTCGGAGACGACTAGAATAGGCCATTCGCCGTATTCGACCGGCAGTGGAGCGAGCTGCGTGCCCTTGTGCGCGTTACTTCAGCGAGAAGGGGGGGTAACGGTCGGTGATTAGCAGCCACATATAGGCGGAGACACGCAGCGACCAGCGGTTTACACCGACCACGAAATCGAAAAGGCCACGCGGGTAACGGCCGGTGATGATGATCGCGAACCACGCGATGACAATGCACAGCCTGACTGCGATGCCCAGGACGACCAGAACGATGTAGTGGGGAATGGCGAGAATCCACTTGACCAGCGGCAGCCAACGATTCAGGTCGCGTGACGCGTCGGGGTAGTCCAAATCGAGGTGGACTGCCTGCTCCTCGTCGGTAGAGGGGTACTCATCTCGCAAGAGCACCATGTAGGCCCCCACCCGGGTCGAGAATCTTGTGACTTCGAGGTTCCAGTTGAACCACCACCGGGGATACTTGCGGCGGAACAACAGCATCAACACTGTGGCGGGGACCAGCGTGCCGCCGACCAGTACGGACAAGACCGCTATGGGGATGATCAGCACGATCCGGAAAAGCGTTTTCACCCTGCTGAGGCCCGATTCGGGGTAGTCGATATCCAACCGCGCCGGGTAACTGTCGGTACTGTCTGCCATGTATGCCTCCCGGTGTATCGGATCGCTGAGGACGATCCGGTGACCACTTTCAGTGGGCAATATCGACCCACAGGCGAGGATAACAGACCAGGAGCGGCGATTTGAGCTGGCTTCGATGGGACGCAAATCGGCAGGGCGTGCATTGTTGACCCAGTTGCAAGCGATGTCTTCGAATGGCATGGCCCGGTCCCGCGCAGGTACCGGTCTGCGAGCACTGTTGACTGCTACATGGCTAATCGAAGGGTGGCAAGAATTCCGACGGATTTTCTCGCGTGCGGATGCGTCGTCGCTGACCATCGAGGGGTCGCTCGAGCGGTCCCTCGGGGTCTGGCTACGGATTATACTCGTAGACAGTGTTGGACCGGGTGGCAGCTGGGTTGCCGGAATCGAGATGCTCGACGACGGCAATTCGCCGCACGCCGCAGTCGCCGAAGTCGTCGCAGCTGATCGAACCGATGATCCCAATGTATCCGGAAACGCCGTCGAGGTACTCGCGCACTCCTGCCAAGTCGATCACCAGCGACTCGCCGTCGGTGTGCGAGGCTGCCTCTATCGCTTCGAGCAGCAAGGTGGCCGCGTCGTAAGCGTGCGCCCAGTAGGCCGCCTCCGGAGTCGTGCCGTAGGTGTCCTCGTACTCTGAGAGCAGGTCGGCAGCGTGCCTGCCGGTGCTCTCGTTGGCTTTGGCGCCGTAGTTGAGGTTCGGTCCGGACAAGAACATCCCTTGCGACTCTTCAAGTCCCAAGAATGCGTCGGACAGCAGTCCGTCGCCAGATAGCCGAAGCACTCCGTCGAGACCAGGCACCTCGGGCAGTTGCTCTACGACGGCGGCGCCCACCGTCTCTGAGACGGGGAAGAACAGCGCCTGTGGCGAGCCGCCCGCGAGGGCGTTGAGCGTCGGCACCAAGTCAGTCTCGTCGCCCGCGACCACGCCCATGCCGGTGACTGAGCCGCCGATCTCTTCAAAGGATGCGGCGAACGCCTCGGCGAGACTCTGGGTGTAGGCGTCGCCGTTGTGGATTACTGCCACCGTGTCGACGCCGTTCTCAGAGCGCAGGAATTGCGCCATAGCCGCCGCTTGGTACAGGTCGTTGTCGGCGGTGCGGTAGTAGCCCTCGTGGTGGTCCGAACTCGGGTTGCCGGACTGGTCAGAAGTGAGCCGGGGGGAGGTGTTCGACGGGGAGATCATCACCTTGTTGGCACCGGTCACCAGCGGAGCGGCGGTCACCGCGGCCGCAGAGCATGTCGTGCCGATCACGCCGATCACATCGGCATCGGCGGCGATCTCCGCACCGGCCCGTTCGCCCCCCTCTGGTGAGCAGCCTTCGTCGATGGGAGTGCCGAGATCCACGTCGAAGCCCTGTATCGTCCCGTAGTGGCCGACGGCGAGCCGCACGACCTTCTCGTTGGTTGGACCGGAACTGGCGTCGCCGCTCAGCGCTAGCACCGACCGGATCTGGATGGCCTCCCCCGGGCCGACTTCCACGACCCCGAGCGACCCGTCGCCCAGGGCATCGTCGGCCCTGCTGTCGTCGCCGATCCCGTCGTCGCTGCATGCTCCGCATGCCAGGGAGACCACAGCCAAGATAGACAAGGCCGCTGCCCGCCGGTCCGCGCCCCCGGCCATTATCGGTGCCCACAGTTTGCTCACCGGTGCGAGACTACCAATAGCTTGATCTCCCGTGAGTGTCCGCGCACACTTCGAAGACTCCCCCCTTTGTCATTCGAGGAGGCATTGCAGGCCGGTGAGTTCTTCGGACGCCTGCCAGAGCCGTCTAGCAGTTTCCCGGTCCTGGGCGGCCGCCGAGGGATTCACTCGGGTGGGGTAGCCGCGCAGCTGCCCCCAGCGGTTCGGGCCGTAGTAGCCGCCGGGCTCCGCGTCGGGGGAGGTGGCCGCGAACAGGGTTGGCAGCGCGCCTTGCGATGCTGGCATGGCGAACAGCGGGTTCCAGATCCTCAGAGTTGTGCTGTGGCGCAGAATGCCGGTGCGGCTGTAGCCGGGATGGGACGCCACTGACAGCATTTCGGTGCCGGCGCTGTCGATACGGGATTGCAGCTCGAAGCAGAACAACAGGTTCGCCAGCTTGCTCTGCGCGTAGGCCGCGGCGGCCCGGTAAGGGCGCGATTCCCACTGGAGATCGTCGAAGCGGATCACCCCTATACGGTGGGCGAGGCTCGATACGGTGACCACCCGGCTGCCAGCCGAGGCTCGCAGCAGGCCCAATAGCCGCACTGTGAGCGCGAAGTGCCCGAGGTGGTTGGTGCCGAACTGCAACTCGAACCCATCAACGGTCTTCGATGCCGGCGGCATCATGACTCCCGCGTTGTTGACGAGTAGGTCCAGCCGCTCAAAACGACCGCAGAACCAGTCCGCAAACTCGCGCACCGATTCCAAATCCCCCAAGTCCAGCGCTGCGACCTCCACGTGGG
>VYDF01000240.1:0-2320 GCA_009843565.1 Acidimicrobiia bacterium
CCCTCTCCGATCTGGCTAGCGGCACCGGCGTGCTCTCCTACACCTTCCAGGTGCGGGGCGTGAACGGCGTCGGCGAAGGCGCTGCGGGTACCTCCAACGAGGCCTCCCCGGTTGCAGCTCCTCCGGCCAACGGCATGTTCTACTCCGGCGTAGTCACCGGACCGGACTTCTGCGCCAACATGTCGCTCGGTGGAGCAAGGCTCTTCGCCCATGACTCCGACGGCGACGGTGTTGCCGATGTGTGCTCACTGCCGTACACCCGCCGCGAAGCCATCGCCCGCCAGAACGCGGTCGAGGCCCTCTCGGTGCAGTACGGAGGCGAGTTCGCCAGCCTGGTGAACGCAGCTTGCGCTATCACCGAGGGCGACGCCGCCTGCGGTGGCGACATGACTGCGGCCCCGCCGGCCGTGCCGATCAACGATGGCGGACCGTTCTACTCCGGCATCATCACCGGCCCGAGCTTCTGCGCCAACCGGTCGCTGGGCGGGCCCACCACTTATCCGCACGATTCCGACGGCGACGGTGTTGCCGATGTCTGTGCCCTGCCGTACACCCGCCGTGAGGCCATCGCCCGCCAGCTGGCCGGTGACATCCTCGCAGCCACCTACGCAGCAGACTTCGGCCGTGAGCTGGCTTCGGCTTGCCGTGGCCTGACCGGTGCCGACTATGGCGACGATCCGGCCGACTTGGCCAACGACGCCTGCGGGTAATTGACCTGAACCCATAGCCGGCCTCACCAGTCGGCCCTGAGAAAACAGAAAACCAAACCCGGCTCCCCCGGTAGGCTCAGCCTCCGGGGGAGCCGGCGTTTAACCGGTGATGGTCAGGCAGGGTGAGGTGCGGTTTTCGTAGGTCAGCATTCAATCCGTACGTCGATCAGGCCGTATCTGCGCGGCAGGCAGCGAGATAGTATCGAGTATGTTGTCGGGTGGAACCGAGTGGGGGTGTGAGGCGTTTGGCCTGTGATGGGTGGGGTCGGCGCATGACGAGCGTCCTTCGATTTCGGGCGGGCAGGGCGTTGGGCCTTGGCGCGGCGGCGGCGCTGGTTGCGGTGCTGGTGCCGGGGTGTGGCGACGAGTCGCTGCCGGCGAGCTGTGTGGCGAGTCGTGAGAACGGCAAATACTGCCTGGACCGCGACGATAGCGTGCTGGTTGAGGACTCAGTCGGCGGGCAGGTGGAGGTGTTCCGGGTGGTGGCGTTGCGGGACATCGTGGTGAGGTTCCCGGGACGCGAGACCGTCAAGGTGGCAGATCGGGGCGACCGCGGCGGCTACGTGGAGGGCGAGTGGAACCTCTCGCCCGATGGGCCGGCGTGGGTGGGCGACGAGGCCGTAGTCCGAGGCCGGGCTGTAGTGTCTGAGAACGCGTTCGTCTACGGCAGCGCCGAGGTGTCGGGCTCCGCCCAGGTATACGGCAACGCACTGGTGTTCGGCAACGCCCGGGTGCTAGACGGCGCGAAGGTTTACGACCGGGCCGAGGTATACGGCGATGCCATCGTCTTCGACCGGGCGGAATCGGTGTTCGAACCCGACGACCTTGCTCGGGCGTTCTGCAGCGATCTACCGATCCGCGAGCTTGACTTTATGGTTGATATGCCTCGGGTCAGGCACGTGCTGGCCGTGATAGCAGCAGGCGAAGACGACGCAGTGCCACCCTTTCCCATCGGGAGACCATGCGAGGAATTTATAGAAGGCGGCCGCTATTCGTTTAGGCCTACAGAGGTTTTTGGGGATGCCAGAGTGCTGCACCACGCAAGGGTGTGGGGCGGAAGCCACATTGGAGGGCATGCAAGGGTCATGGACACGAGCCGTGTCTCGGGTGAAGCAAGAGTGTTTGGGATTACTTGCGGAGACCATTGGGTCAATTATCCGATTCTATTGAGTGGGCAAATTGGCTGTTAGTCCCAGCCTCGGCTTTCCGCCGAAACGGGACAGGACGAGCGACACGCCATGCTCTTTGGAACTTGAACATTTGTCCGTCGGGTATGCACCGGCGGAACTTGAAGAGCCAACAACGGCCCAGCCACAGGAGAACGCACAGGGTCACCGCCTTGTTTCTGTTAGTCCCTTTCTTGGGTGTGAATCCGATAGGAGCAGCGGACGGGCTAGTTGGCTGGGCCGGTGTTGAATGGCACCATATGGTTCCAGCAGGTGATGGTGCTGTCGGATCGCAGCGCGCATGTGATGCCGTAGCCGACTGAGATCGCGGTGAATTCGCCGTCGGGCGCAAAGTTCCGCGAGGCGTTGGGCGAGCCCCAGCAGGCGATGGTGCCGTCGGCACGAATCGCGCAGGTGTGCACCCCGCCTCCGCCGATGTAGAAA
>VYDF01000240.1:2330-2903 GCA_009843565.1 Acidimicrobiia bacterium
CCGTCGGAGATTGCTGTGAATTCGGCGTCGGGCTGTTCTGATATCGAGAAGTTCTGATGGCCCCAGCAGGCGATGGTGCCGTCTGTTCGTATAGCGCATGAATGCCAACTGCCCGCGGCGATGGCGGTGTGCGGGCCTTCGGGGGCGTCGGTTTGCCCGTGTCTGTTGTCGCCCCAGCAGGCGACTGCCTGGTCGGTTCGCAGCGCGCAGGTATGGCGGTGCCTGGCGGCGATCATGGTGAAGCGGCCTGTCGGCGCGTCGGTCTGGCCGTTGGTGTTGTCGCCCCAGCAGGCGACTGCCTGGTCGGCTCTCAGCGCGCATGTGTGACCGGAGCTGGCGGCAACCGCGGTGAATTCGCCTTCGGGCGCGTCGGTTTGGCCGTATCTGTTCCAGCCCCAGCATGCCAGTGTCTGGTCGCTGCGCACTGCGCACCAGTGACCCAGGCCGCCGGAGACTGATGTGAATTCGCCTTGGGGCGTCTCCAGGTCGGCAGGCCAGCCGTATCCGCAGACGATGGATCGATCGGCGCGCAGGCCGCACCACTCGCCGGAGCCGGCGGCCACGCCGGTGTAC
>VYDF01000240.1:2913-7918 GCA_009843565.1 Acidimicrobiia bacterium
CCGGTGTACTGGCTGCCCGGGACTTCAAGCTGGCCGTTCCGGTTGTTGCCCCAGCAGGCAACGGTCTGGTCGGTTCTCAGGCCGCAGCGGAAGTTGTCGCCCGTCGCAGTGGCGGCGAACCGGCCCTCGTGGACTTCGCGCCAGCACTCCATGTGCCTGCGCTCGCGCAGAGCGCAATGCCGGTTCTCGGCATCCATAACACCGGCGTGGTTTCCCCAGCACTCGACAGCCCCGTCTGTGCGCACAGCGCACGCACTCTTGCTTTCGTACTCGCTGTTCCCGGCCGAGACGGCGGCGAATCGGCCCTCGGGGGGCACCCACTCGCCTTCACTGCTGTCGCCCCAGCAGACGAGCGCCTCATCGGAGCGGACAGCGCACGAGAAATTCCTCCCCGCCGCAATCGACGTATATGAGCCGTCGGGCACGTCGGTTTCGCCGAAGTCGTTCCGGCCCCAGCAGGCGACGGTCTGGTCGACGCGCAGCCCGCAGTAATGGCGCCTGCCGACCGCCACCGCGGTGAACCGGCCGTCAGACGCCGAAGTGGTCTCCTCCTGGTCGCCGTACCAGCAGACGATGGTCTGGTCGGTCCTCAGCGCGCAACTGTAGATATGCCCCGCCGCGATGGCCGTGAACTGTCCTTGAGGGACAATCGTCTGGGTGCCCCAGCAAACAATTGTCAGATCGGTTTTCAGCGCACAGCTGTGATGGCTCCCCGCGGCCACCGCCGAATATCTCCAGCCGGCAGCTACAGCCGATCCCGGAACCGAGCCAGCCTGCGTTCCCGCTGGGTCTTGCGCTTCAGCGGGGTCGGGTTGGGTTTGCCGGGGTTCGGGCGTTCCCGCTGGGTCTTGCGCTTCAGCGGGGTCGGGTTGGGTTTGCTGGGGTTCGGGAGCGAGGCTTGGGTTTGGGCTGTTCGCCTCTGGTGCCGACTCAGCTGGTGCCCCCGAATAGCCACCGCAGGACACCAGTACACACAGTACCGATACCGCCACCAGCGCCAACACCCTCGCCCGTACTTTCATGCGTTCCTGTCCACTCGGTTTGGATTGAGCGATATCCCCGCTGCATCTGCCGGGGTCATGTCCGTTCATTGTAGCTACTACGACAGGCAGGTCTGAGTGAACGCAGGATGGTCATCCCAGAGGACAATGAAGCCGTTTTCCCCGGTCAGCAGAGGAACGCCCAACTGCTTCTTCACGGCGACTCTTTCGCCAGCGGCCTGCGGGCCGTCAGCAGTGCCGAGTTCTGCTCCACCCCGCCTAGGCCGCCTACAGCAGTCGCCGAGCTGTCCAAGCGGGGCGGGTGATCCGACTGGTGCGAGGAGTGCGGACGATTGGTGCACACGGCCTATTCTGCGCTCGGCAATGTGGGTTAGAAAACATAGTGAGTACTATGGCTCGGGTGCGTAGGGCTTCGGCGTGGGCCGCGCTCGGCGGTGTGGCACTGCTGGCCGCGTTGTTGACTCCCTTCTCACCGGCCAGTGCCCAGGCTGGGCCCGCGGCCCCCACAAACTTGATGGCGGAGCCCGGCAATGGGCAGGTAACCCTGAGTTGGACTGCGGGCGCCGACAACGGCAGCACGGTTGTCCGCTGGGAGTACACCCAATCCACTCCGGCCACCAATGTGTGGATCCCCGTACCCGGCAGCAGCCGCCACACCAACCGCCACACCGTCACCGGCTTGACCAACGGCACCGCATACGGATTCCAAGTGCGGGCCGTGAGCAGTGCGGGCAATGGATCTGCCTCCACCGCTTCGGCCAACGTCACCCCGTCGACGGTTCCGGCGGCACCCGCTGATTTGATGGTCGAAGTCGGCAATTCGCAGGCGGTGCTGTCGTGGACGGCCGCGGTGGCCAATACCGCGGCCGATGGCTTCTCGGCCATCACCTCGTATCAATATCGCCAAAGAACCGGCACTGGTGACTATGGCCCCTGGGTCCTGATCATCGACTCTGGTGCCACCACCTCAACCCACACCATCGCCGGTCTGGCCAACCGCACCAGCTACCAGTTCCAGGTTCGCGCCCTCAACGCCAATGGTGCGGGAGCGCCCGCCGAGACGGCGCCGGCGACGGTGGGCACCACGCCGGGGCGGCCCCGCTCGCTCAGTGCGGTGCCGGGCAACCAGATGGTCACACTGTCGTGGACGCCCAGCAGCGACGGCGGCTATCCCATCACCAGTTGGCAGTTCCGCCAGACAACGGAAAACGGCACCTTTACCGACACCACCCCCGCTTGGGTCACCATTCCCGGCAGCAACGCCGACACCACGAGCTACACCGTGGTCAGCCTCGACAATGCCCAGGCATACAAGTTCCAGGTGCGGGCGGTGAATGCCCGGGGCCCGGGCACCGCGGCCGAGAGCGAGGTAGCCGACCCCGGAAAACCGCCGGGCGCCGCCACAGGGCTGTCGGGGGCCGCCTCGCAAAACACCATCACCATCACCTGGACACCGCCTCTCAATGAGGCTGGCACCGCGGTCAACAATGGCGGCTCCCCCATCCTGCGCTACGAGTACTCGGTGAGCGCCGGCGGCGGCGGTTACGGCGAGTGGGTGGCCATTCCCGCCGACGCCCTGTTCGAGGCGCCGCTGCCGGCACCTCCGGCATCCCCCGTGGTGGTGTCCGACCTCAACGCCCGCACCGCTGAGGTGGCCCACATCGTTCGCGACCTCACCGGGGGAACGCCGTATCGGTTCCGGGTTCGCACCGTCAACGCCATCGGTCCCAGTGATCATGTCGGGTTCCACGACGACATTCCCATTTACTCAGGCACCAGGCCGCCGTCGCCAGCTGAACTTGGCGCTCGTGCCATCTACAGCGTTTCCACCGGCTCAGCTCGAGTGTCGTTGTCGTGGACCTCGGGCGGCGACGGCGACTCCCCCATCACCCGGTGGCAATACCGAACCCACACCACCGTGGCCGGTTTGAGCGATAACACGCTCAGCTCCTGGGTGGACATCTGCAACAGCCTCCCCACCTACACCGGCCCCGCCCCGCGCTGTCGCACGTCCACCAACAGAGTCACGCTGCCCCGGGCCCCGGTCACCCCCGGTGGCACCGACGGCCCCGACGGCACATTGGCGTTCACGGCTGGCAGCCAATATTTCTTCGTGATCCGAGCCGTCAACGCCCAGGGCAACGGCTTTCAATCGGCTCCCGCCAGCGCCGACTTCCCGGTGCGAGTGCCATCGGCACCCGAAGACGTATACATCGGCGGGACCAACGGCACCGTATCAAGCGCCAACATCATCTTGAACTGGCGGCCCTCGCTCACCGGCGGCAGCCCGATTCAGCGCTACGAATATTCGGTGAAGGCCGGAAGCGCCCCGTGGGGCGGCTGGACCAGCGCCGGCACGGCAACCACATTGAACTTCCCAGTGCCCACCCAAACGCCCGCCGGCACGGTGCATCAGTTCAGGGTCCGGGCCGTGAATGACGAGGGTGCCGGCTCCTACACCACTTCTCCGTCAATCGCCCCCGGTGCTCCCGGCACGCCCGGGGCCGCCGACCTAACCACCGACAATGCCCCCAGCCTCACCGCCAACCCGGGCCGAACCCAGATCTCGCTGGCCCTAACCGGCACCACCGGCAATACCAACGCAACCACCGAGTGGGAGTACTCCTACCGAGTGGGATTCGGCCGGTACAGCCCCTGGACCCACAGCAATACCGGCGCTGAGTTCGACCCCAGCGCCATCAACCCCATCGACGGCTTGCGCAACGGCGTGACCCACGAGTTCCGCCTCCGCGCCGTCAACGTCGGCGGGCTCGCCGGTCCTGAGCTGGTGTCCGAAGCCACTAGGCCGGGGGTTGCCCCGCCGGCGCCGCTCGGGCTGACCGCGACAGCCGGCGACCAGGAGATCACCTTGTCGTGGACCTCGCAGGGCAGCGGCGGCCGGGCGATCATCAGGTGGCAAGTGTGCGGCGGAGAAACCCCGGCCCCGGGGACGCCGCTCGACTGTGATGCCGATGATGACTGGGCTGACATTCGCTACAGCCGATCCACCACCAATACCCACACCATCGAGACCCTCTTGGGCACCCATACTCACCTCACCAACGGCGTCAGCTACACCTTCCAAGTGCGGGCCCGAAACTCCATCGGCGGCGGGGCTCCCGCCCAGGCCAATCCGGCCACGCCCGGCCGGGCATCGGGTGCTCCGTCTTGGGAGCCGATAGAAGGAGGCGACGGCCAAGTGACCATTACGGTGGATCCGCCGCTAGAAGACAACGGCAGCCCTGTTGTGGGCTACCAAGTTCGCAAGCGCCAGGACGACGGCCCCTACGACGCCTGGGAGCCCCTCGGTACCACCGTGACACCCCCGGCGAGGCCGTCGGCGGAAAGCGGCGCAACGGTGACCGGTCTCATCAACGGCGTCACCTACACCTTCCAGGTGCGGGCCGTGAACGCCTTCGGCCCCGGCCCTGCCATCACCTCGGCCCCCATCATCCCGATCGGCACTCCCGCCGTGAGCGGCCTGGCTGCTGACCCTGGTGACGCCCAAGTGGCGCTCACTTGGGTACTGAGCAACGACGGTGGGCGCACCATTAACAAGTGGCAGTATCGCCAAAGCGAGGCCGGCGGCGGCTATGGCCCCTGGACCGACGTCGCCAACAGCGGCCTCGACACCACCAGCCACACTGTGAGCGGCTTGGCCAACGGCGTCAGCTACACCTTCCAAGTGCGGGCGGTGAACGTCTTGGGTCCTAGTACTGAGGTCACCTCGGCCGCTATCACCCCGGCTGCTGTTCCGCCGGCGCCTGCGGTGACGGCGGTGGCAGGCAACGGCCAGGTCGACCTGTCGTGGACGGCTGGCGCCTCCGGTGCCCCCGGCGAGCCCGACTACGCCGCTCCCACCACCGGCTGGCAATACCGCATAGCCGCCGGTGACGGCGACTTTGGCGCCTGGTCCGACATCGCTGACAGCACCGCCGACACCACCAGCTATACCGTGACCGGCCTCGAAAACGACGCCGCCTTCACCTTCGAGGTGCGGGCCG
>VYDF01000079.1 GCA_009843565.1 Acidimicrobiia bacterium
GGGTGCACTGTGGTGGTGTTTCCTGAAGGAACCACGGCCTCGGGAGAGATTCGCGGCGGCGCGCCGGCCACCAGGGACTTCGCTCTGCTGGCCCCCGAGCGGACGGTGAGCCAAGTGGACGCGGTGGTGCTTTCTGGAGGCTCGGCTTTCGGTTTGGCAGCAGCCGACGGGGTGATGCGGTGGTGTGGGGAGCAGGGCCGGGGATTCGAGACCCGAGGCGGTCGGGTGCCCATCGTGGTGGGCATGTCGCTGTACGACCTGACCGAGGGCGACGGCTCGGTGCGGCCTGGGCCTGATGAGGGGTATGCCGCCGCCCTCTCGGCCAGCGATGCACCTGTTGCACTGGGCCGGGTGGGGGCAGGCACCGGAGCCACCATGAACAAGTGGCGGGGCGCGGAGAACCGCGTGCCTGGCGGGCTGGGCGGCGCCCTGCTCCAAGTAGGCGATGTGGTGGTGGGGGCGATGGTGGCGGTGAACGCGGCGGGGGAAATCAACGGCGGTGCCGTGCAAAGTGCACTGATCGACGGAACCTACGAGCATCGACCCGCCGATCCGTTTGCCGACGCCAACGACGATGAGGCGCACACCAGCACCACCATCGGGGTGATCGCCACCAACGCAACGCTCGACAAGGTGGATTGTTTTCGAATTGCTCGCAGTGGCCACAGCGGCATGGCTCGGGCGCTGTTGCCTGCCCACACCGACGGCGATGGGGACGCACTGGTGGTGGGGGCGACTGGCCGGGTACAAGCTGATTTCGGATTGGTTCGGCTGATGGCCGGGGTCGCCGTGGAGACAGCCATCCGCTCGGTGGGCCATGATGACGGCGCTTGATACGACTCGAAGGGAGTTGACATGAAGGACTTGGCAGGGAAGGTGGCGGTGATCACCGGGGCGGCCAGCGGCATGGGTCGGGCCATGGTGCGCAAAGCGGCCTCCGAGGGGATGCACGTTCTGGCTGGCGACATCGACGAAGCCGGTCTGGCTGAAACGGTAGGCGGCTTGGAGAACGCCCAGCTCATGCTGACCGACGTGACCAGCCCCGACGCCAACGAAGCCCTGGCCAACGCCGCTCTGGAGCGCTTCGGCGGCATCCACTTGGTGCACCTCAACGCCGGCGTGCTCACCGGCGGCTTCACCTGGGAGAACACGGTGGACGACTGGCGCTGGGTGCTGGACGTGAATTTATGGGGCGTGATCCACGGCGTGCGCAGCTTCATTCCCCGGATGCTGGAGAAGGGCGAAGACGGTCACGTGGTGATCACCGCCTCGGTGGGCGGTCTCACCTCCGGGGGGCTGCTCGGGCCTTACACCACCTCGAAGTACGGGGCAGTGGCCATTGCCGAAGCTCTGCATCGGGAACTGGACATGATCGGAGCGCCGATCGGGGTGTCGTGCCTATGCCCCGGCCCGGTGGCCACCGGCATCTTCCGAGCCGAGCGCAACCGACCCGACACCTACGACGACACCTGCGGAACCATGTCTGCTGATGCCGAAGCGGCGGCCTTCCACACCGCCCTGATCAACGCCATTGACGAGGGCACCGACCCCACGCTGATTCCCGAGCTGGTATTTGACGCGGTACGCGACGACAAGTTCTGGATCTTCCCCCACCCCGATTTCAAGGAGAGGATCGCGGTCCGCACCGAGTCGATCATGAACGAGACCAATCCCGAGTACACAGTGGGGCTGCCCGACGCGATACCCCCGTCTCGCTAGCTAAGAGAAGCGCAAGGGGACGCGGCGGCCGAGGTGGCAGACGATTTCGTAGGCCACCGTGTCGAGGTGCTCGGCGATTTCGGCGGCGGCGATCTCCTCGCTGCCTTGTCGTCCCAAAAGGATCACCTCGTCGCCGGGTGACACAGGGTGGTCTAGGCCGCAGTCCACCATGGTTTGGTCCATGGTCACCACCCCGGCGATGGGGCAACGGCGGCCGCCGATCAGCACCTCGCCCCCACTCACGCCGAGGCGGCGAGTCCAGCCGTCGGCGTAGCCGATGGGGATGGTGGCCAACTGGGTGTCGGCAGAGGCGGTGTAATGATGGCCGTAAGACACCGAGGTGCCCGCGGTGATGGTCTTGACCATGGCAACCTCGGTGCGCAAGGTCATAGCGGGCTGAAGCGGAAGGCAGCCGGCCAATGCCGGCGACGGGGGAATGCCGTAGATGGCGATGCCGCAGCGCACCATGTCGAATCGACCTGCCGGATGCACCATGGCCACCGCCGAATTGGCCAGGTGGCGACAGAAGTCGTGGTGACCGGCCAGCCGCAACCGCGAGAGCAGATGGTTGTACTGCTCGATCTGGTAGGCGGTGAACGGGTTGTCGGGCTCGTCAGCCACCGCACAGTGGGTCCACACTCCGGCCAGTTCCAGGGTGTCGCGTTCGGAGATGGCGTCGGCCAGCATCATGACTTCAGTGGGCGAGGCGCCGACCCGGGCCATGCCGGTGTCGACTTTGAGGTGGACGGCCAGCCGCTCGTTGGCGGCTGCGGCTGCGGCCGCGGCTGCGGCCAAACCCTCTCCCTGGTACACGGTGGGAGTGAGCCCCAACTCGACCACCTCGGTGAATTCGTTGGGCCGGGGCTCCGACAAAAGGAGAACGGGAGTGTTGATCCCGGCCTCTCGCAGTTGGCGACCCTCGTCCACCAGGGCTACGGCCAGGGTGCTCGCGCCCGCGTCCACTGCGGTTCGGGCCACCGGGATCATGCCGTGCCCGTAGGCATCGGCTTTGACCACCGCACAAAGCTCGACGGGTTCCACGAGCTCGGCCAAGAGACTCACGTTGTGGGCGATGGCCGACAGGCTGATGTCGGCCCAGGTCGGCCTCATGTCACCGCTTTCTGGGCGGCGGCTTCCCACATTTGGGGCAGGACAGAGAGCAGATCGGACGCCTTCGTCCCGGCCAGCGGGCAGGCAGTGGCGGCTTTGCCGTGAATCCAGGCAGCCGCGGCGGTGGCGTGCATGGGCTCGGCCCGGGTGCTGAGCAGGCCGCAGATGAGTCCGGCCAACACGTCGCCAGTGCCGGCGGTGGCCAGCCGAGCGTCACCGCTGGTAACGGCCAGTGCGTCGCCGCCGGGATGGGCCACCACGGTGGTGGGTCCTTTGAGCAAGACGATCGCACCAGTGGCGGCAGCCAGCGAGCGGGCGGCGGCGAATCGGTCGGGACCGGGGGCCGCGCCGGTGAGCATGCGGTATTCCCCGTCGTGGGGGGTAAGCACGGTGGGGACGGTGCGATGGGTCAACAGGGTGGGCGCATCGGGGCCCAAGGCGCTGAGGCCGTCGCCGTCCACTACCAGGGGCAGCTGGACTTTGGCGACGAGGTCCCGCACGGCCTGGAAGGTGCTGGGGTGTCGGCCCAATCCAGGCCCGACCAGCACCGACTTGAAGCGGGCCAGCTCGTCTTCAACCACCACGGAGGCCCAATCGTCAGCCGGTAGGGGAAAGCCGACGGCCTCGGTGGGCCCGGCTGGACCAGCGTGAAGATCAGCAGCGTCAAGGCCAGGGGTACTCAACCGCACGTAGCCCGATCCTCCCCGCAACGCAGCAGTGGCGGCCAAATGAGCGGCTCCGGTCATGCCTGGCGACCCGGCGATGACCCAGCAGGCGGTCTTCCACTTGTGGGCTACAACGGGCCGCACCGGCAGCCAGCGGCCCACATCGTCGGCGGTAACCAAATGAGTGCGTACTCCTGACACGTCGAGACCGATGGAAGCCACGGTGATTTGCCCGCAGTGCTGTGCGCCGGGATGGAGGACCAACCCCTGCTTGAGCGCACCGAAGGTGACTGTCTGGTCTGCGGTCCAGGCGTGGCCGGGGATCTCACCGGTCAACCCGTTTACCCCCGAAGGGATGTCGGCTGCCAGTATCGGCGCAGCCTGGTCGGGGTCGTCGATCGATGGCGCGGGCCCGGGTGGGGAAAAGGGCCGGCGCAAGCCGGTGCCGTAGGCGGCGTCTATGGCCAAGTGGGCTGGGGGCAGCGAGTCGGGGGCGTCGGCGGCATCGACAACCGCTACTCGGACCCCTCGGCGACGCAACCGCTGGGCCGCGGCTCGTCCGTCGGCACCGTTGTTGCCCTTGCCGGCCAGCACCGTTACCCGTCGTCCGTAGCCTCCCCCCAGCATGTCCAGCGCAGTTCGGGCCAGCGCGGTCCCGGCCCGCTCAATCAGCTCCTCTACGGGCTCAGGGGCGGCCGCATCTATGGCGGCCATCTCAGCCGGGGTGACGATGGGGGTCATCTCAAAGGCGTACCTGAACATCGGGTTTAGGGACGCCAGCGGTCAGCCAGATCGGTCAACGGCTCCAGCAGGAGGTCTTCGGTGCTGATGTCACCTAGCCGGTCGAGTCGGAAGTCGGGTTCGGTCTCGGTGACCTCGTCGCGCAGGGCGGCGAACCGGTTCCGATAGCCCTCCAACACCTTCTGAGCCGTCTCCGGCGACAGGCTGGGTTGGAATCGCACATGCAGCAGGGTGAGGCCGGTGGTCTGGCGATCTTTCACCTCGGGGATCAGCACGATGGTCCGGCCGTCGGAGCGGCCCCGAGTTGCCTGAACCTGCCGCTCGATGGCCACCAAGTGCTTGCTGCCCCGGAGTGTGGGATCGCGTTCGGTGCGGGAGGCCAATCCCACGGTGATGCCGCCCCGATCGATCACATGGATGGTTGTGCTGGGCGATTCCGGGTCGCCGTTGATGCCGTAGCGGATGTACCCGGTGACCTCGGTGATCGCGGGATCGAGAGCAGTCAGTGTGCGCAGAGTTTGGTAGCTGAGCTGGTGACGGGGAGCGCCGGCATCCAGGGCGGCCCGGACCAAGGGGAGCTCGAGGAGCGACTCCTCGGCTCGGGAAATGCCAACGGTGACTGTTTTCGCATGGTGGCGGATGGCATCGACCGGTCGGGTCAGCTCGCCGACGGCCACCGTAAGCATGGCGGTGAGGTCTTCCAGCACCACTGCCGGGGTGCCGACCCGGCCCCGCTCCAACTGGTAGGCATCAAGGGGGGCGATGCCTAGCGCGTAGCGGTACATGGAGGCCATCTCAGCCGCGGTGCCGGCTTCGAGGCATCCGTTGTAGCGGCCTTGGCGCAGGTCTTGGAAAAACTGCTGGGCGGCGGGGGTGAACTGAGAGCGGAGCTTTTCCAGCAGGTGCTGGCTGTCGATGCCGGTTCCGCTGTCAGCATCGCTAGCGGCCAATTCAGCCTCGATAGCGGCCCGGGTCTCCCGCAGCGGTTGGGCCAGTTCGTCGATGGCCAGGGCCGATTCATAGCCGAACAGGTGGCCCACCATGGTGGCCAATACAAAGGCCAGGTCGGGCGAAGCGGTCGTGGGGGTGGCGATCACCTCGGCAGCGGCGTCGTATCGGGCTTCGGTGCCGCTGGTGATCACAATGGGGGCGGCCTTGTGGGCCCGGAAGATAGCCACCTCTTTGGCCACGTCATCAGCAGTGGAATCGAACAGCCCGGCCGCGCACACCAGGATCAGGGGTTCCGAGGACAGGTCGATGTGCTTCTTGTCCTCGGTGGTGTCGCAGGCGATCGACTTGTAACACAGCTCGGAGAGCTTGATGCGAACCTCTTCGGCGGCCACCCGATTGGGCCCGTTGCCGACCACGGCCCAATAGGTTCGACCCAAAGCGTGGCGGCGGACGATGTCGGCAATACGGCTGTGCAAGCCCAACACGTCGACCATCGCTTCGGGAAGATCGCGCAACGACGTCAGCAATTGCTGACGTCGCTCGTGCTGTCGTGAGTCAGGCGGCTGATCCCCATTGGCGGCATCGGCTAGGGCCACAGCCAACAGCACGCCCGCGGCCACTTGGGCATAGAACGCCTTGGTGGAGGCCACGCTCATCTCCACATCCCGGCCGTCGGAGGTGTACAGCACCCCGTCGGCCTTGTCGCAGAGGTCGCTGTTGCGTCGGTTGACCACGGCGATGACCGCGGCGCCCCGGCGCCGAACGAGATCGACAGTGCGGTTGGTGTCGGTGGTTGTACCCGATTGGCTGATGGCAATGACCAGGGTGTCGCTCATGTCGGCCTGCATTCCGAACCCTGAGAGCTCGGTGGCCAAAATGGAGCTGATCTGTCGGTCGGGCAACTCTTGGCGGAGGAAGTGGGCCAGGCTGTGGCCGGCCACTGCGGCGGTTCCCTGGCCTATCACCATGATGTTGGCAATGTGGCCGTCGGCCAGACGCTGCACAAGGTGATCGGGGAGCGTCTCTGGCCCCAGCTTCACCGCCAGGGTTGGGGTGCGCGAATCGCTCTGCGTGCTGACTATTCGGCCTCGCAGGGTCTTGCGGAAGGACTCGGGCGATTCGGTGATCTCCTTGAGCAGATAGTGGCGGAAGCCCCGGCGGTCGACGTCGCGAGTGGTGATCTCGGCGGCGGCGATGTCGGGGTCGGCCACCGGCAGCGGTGTGCCGTCGTAGGAGAGCCGCTGGACGGCGGTCAGGTCTCCGGCCTGGTCGCGGTTGAGAACCACAACTTGACCCCGGCTGGCGTCCGCGTTCATCGGATCAGACGGGGTTTCGCCGTCCATGCGAAGGTAGCGGTTGGCCTGTTCAACCAGCCCGTAAGGCTCGCTGGCTACCACGTAAGCGTCGGAGGCGGCGCCGATATACAGGGCTTGGCCACTGCCCCGAAGGGCCAGCAGCAGCTGCCCGGGGTTGGCCGCGCTCTGACCGGCGATGGCCACCGAGCCGGTGAGATCGGCCACGGTTCGGCGGAAAGCGTCGATTGCGCTGTGCGAGCCGTCCAGTCGGGCAGACCACAGCGTAGGGATGACCTTGGCGTCGGTGGTAATGCCGGGATCCAGGGCCAGGCCTTGGTGGGCGACTAGATCGGTGTGGTTGTCGACGTCGCCGTTCAGCGCCGCGATGGTGTAGGGCTGGGAGGGGCCATGAGACAGCTCGGAGTTGAGTGGGTGGGCGTTGGCCTCGTTGATCATGCCGACGCTGGCCCAGCGAGTGTGGCCGATGACGACGGCAGAAGCCGCTTCGGCGTCCACCGCGGCAGCCAGTAGCTCGTCGGCGGCGATGGCGGCTCGCAGCACGGCGGTGTTGTCGCCCAGCTCTCCGATCTCGGCGGCGGCCTTGTAGACGAAGCTCAACGTGTTGTCGGACCAGCGCACCGACCCAGACCGGAACAGGGGGTCGGCGGCCCGCTCGGCCAGCGCCGCAGCCACCGCCGGGGTTGAAGGGTCGAGACCGTGATCACTGACCATGATGTGGAGGCCTGCCGAATCCCGTCCTCGAACTTCCAGACGGTCCAGAGCCGACAAAGCGATCTGCACTGAGTTGAAGGCCGACAGGGTCCCCACACTGGCATTCGGTCCAGCCAATTCGGCTACTGCGTCGGCTGTGATCAGCCGATCACTCCCGATGGCCCACACGGCGTCCTTCATCTGGACCAGCGCGGCATTGACCGCTTCGGTGGCTCGATCGCCCACCGACCGGTCGAGGTCAGCTTCCAACTCGTTGATGAGTCGATCGATCTCGCTGAGCGTGGCTCGGATGGTAGCCCGCAGCGGCTTCTCGGTGAGCAGCGCACTGAGTCCTGCGGTGCCCTGGAGCAAGCGGTCGGCCTGAGTCAGGTTTGTTGCTGCTGCCCCGATGCCTTCAGCCAGATCGCTGGTGCGGCCCAGGTCGCGCAAAGACACGACCACCGGGCTCAAGAGGTCGAGGACCTCGGCCGAGGTCGGGGGAATACGCCGAGACCAACGCCGGACCACCGCGACAATGCCGCACATCTCGCCCAAGGTTAGTGGTTCGTCTGTGAATTGGTCACGGCGTCCTGCTAGGCATCGACGCCCCTCGCGGCGTTGCTCCTCCTTGCCGTACGC